>NZ_RZQA01000011.1:0-23198 GCF_004022915.1 Mesorhizobium sp. M7A.F.Ca.US.006.04.2.1 | reverse complement strand
GGTCAGCGTGCATTGCGAGCGGGCCAGCGAACCTGTCGCTTGCCAGGTCAGGAAATCGGTGAGATCGAATAAATAGCCGGCTTCATTCCAGGTCTCCGGCAAATTGCGCTTCAGCCACATCAGCTTCGGTGTCGCCATTTCCGGCGACATGACGCCACCGACGTAATTCAGCACGGCATGGCCGCTTGCCGTGCATTCGTCGGCCTCCGCGATGGCGCGGTGGTCGAGCCAGACGATGGTGTCCCAGCGCTTGTCGCCCGTGGTCGAGATGCTGAGCTGGCCGCCTTGCCGGTCGCGCACCACCAGCGAACAGGTGGCATCGAAGGAGATGCCGACGACCTCCTCGGCAGCTATGCCGGCCTTTTCGCGGGCAGCGCGCACGGCGGCGCAGACGGCCGACCAGATATCGCGCGAATCATGTTCGGCGTGATCGGGCTTCGGCTGGTTCATGGCGATCGGCCGCTCGGCGCGGCCGAGCAAGGTGCCGTTGGTGTCGAGAATGCCCGCGCGAGCGCTCCCGGTGCCGACATCGACCGCGCAAACGAACTGTTTCGTCAAGATGCTCTGTCTCTCGCTCCCAGGCCTGCAATCAGATCGGGCAATTGCAGCATGTCAGCGAATATAAAGTCCGGTTCACTCGACGCAAGCCGCGCTTTCAAGGTCGGGTTGCCGGCGTGCGAGCCGCCGGTGAAGGCAAACACGCGCATCCCCGCCGCCCGCGCGGCAATGATGCCGGCCGGGCTGTCCTCGATGACGAGGCATTTGCGTGGATGGGCCCGCATGCTGGCGGCAGCATGCAGGAACAGGTCCGGCGCGGGCTTTCCCTTGGCCACCATGGTGGCACTGAACAGGTGCGGTTCCATCAGCCCAAGCAATCCGGTGACGTCGAGCGCGTAGCGGATGCGGTCGAGCGTGCCCGAGGACGCGACACAGAACGGCAGCTCAAGCTTCGGCAGCATCTTCTTGACACCGGCGATCGGCTTCAGCTCCTCGCGGAATTTGCGCATCAATTCGACGCGCATCTCGGTCAGGTGCAGGTCGGTAATATCGAGCCCGAAGTCGCGGCCGAGGATCTCGCGCACGCTTTTCATGCTCTTGCCGAGGAAATGCTCGTAGGCGGCATCCTCACTGACGCTGCCGCCGGCAAGCCTGACCATGCCGAGCAGCGCCGAGACGGAGAGCGCCTCGCTGTCGACCAGCACGCCATCGCAGTCGAAAATGACCAGTTCAGGCGTCATGGCCGAGAATGGCTCTCAGAGCTTGCCGGCGAGGTAGCGCGTCAGCGTGGCGCGCGCGCCATTCGCCCACAGCACGTTGAGCGCATGGGCAAAGGCCTCGACAAACGCCGTTGCGCGGCCGACATCGCCATAGATGTCCTCCATGGCGAGCCAGGCGGCGGGAGCGTCCTTTGCTGCCTTTGCCGTCGCCTGCAGCCGGTCCCAACTCGGGTCGTTGGGCTCGATGACGGCGCCGCTGTCCGTCGTGCCGAAGCAATAGCGGCACCACAATGCCGATTCCAGCGCCAGGCCGGCGACGCTTTTCCCAGCCTTCAGCCGGTCGGCGATGGTCGGGATGATGAACTTCGGCTGGCGGTTGGAGCCGTCGAGGCAGAGCCGGCGCACCGTGTCGCCGATCTTCGGGTTGGAGAAGCGGCTCTCGATGAGCTGGTAATAGTCTTCCAGAACCGTGTCCGGCACCGGCGGCACCGTCGGGATGATTTCGTCCCGTTCGAGCTTGGCCAGAAAACCGCTCACCAGCGGCTCCTGCATCGCCTCATGCACGAAATGGATGTCCATCAGGCCGGCCGGATAGGCGATCGCTGCATGGCCGCCATTGAGGATGCGGATTTTCATCAGTTCATAAGGCGCAACGTCTTTGACGAACTGCACGCCGACCTTTTCCAGCGGCGGCCGGCCATCGGTGAAATGGTCCTCCAGCACCCACTGCCGGAACGGCTCGCAGAACACCGGCCAGTTGTCCTCGAGGCCGAAATCCTTGGCCAGGATGCCGCGCTCGCGGTCGGTGGTGGCCGGCGTGATGCGATCGACCATGCCGTTCGGAAAGGCGACATGCTCGCTGACCCAGTTCGCCAGATCCTCGTCGATCAAACGGGCCAGGCCGATGACGCCATCCGAGGTGACATGGCCGTTGTGGGGAATGTTGTCGCACGACATGACGGTGAACGGCACGGTGCCTTCATCGCGGCGGCGCATCAGCCCGGCAAGAATGATGCCGAACACCGTCTTCGGCGTGGCGCCGGCCTGCGCGTCGGCGACGATGTCGGGATGGATCGGGTTGAACACGCCGGAAGCCGGATCGATAAAGTAGCCGCCTTCGGTGATGGTCAGCGAAACGATCTTGATCGCCGGGTCGGCAAGCCGTTTGATGACACCGGCCGCATCGCCAGGCATCAGGAAGTCGATCATCGCGCCGGTGACGCGGGCATTCATATGGCCAGAGTCCTGCTCGACCACCGTGGTCAGCCAGTCCTGCTCTTCCAGTTTGCCGCGGCCGATCTTTTCACCGTCGAACACGCCGGCACCGATCAGCGCCCAGTCATGGCCGATGCCCGCATTGAACAGATCGTCGAGATAGACGGCCTGATGCGAGCGGTGGAAATTGCCGACGCCGAAATGCACGATGCCGGCCTTCAGCGTCGCGCGGTCATACTTCGGACCTGCGACGTTGGCGGGCAGCTTGGAGAGGTTAGAGGACGAGAGTTTCACGGTCATCTGTTTTACCCTTTGGCCGGGTTTCGGCCTTCGTTACGCTCCTCTCCCCGTCGGGGAGAGGATAAGGGGTGGCACTTGCTACGCGCCCGCTGAAGTCGGCCTCTGCTCCCCGCGGAGGGACGAGGAGCAGAGGCCGTCCCCCGCCCTCAACTCATCCACTGGCCGCCATCGACATTGTAGGTCTGGGCGACGATGTATTCGGCGTCGCTGCTGGCGAGAAACACAGCCATGCCGGTGAGGTCCTGCGCCGTGCCCATGCGGCCATACGGCACCGCCTCGCCAACCAGCTTCTTCTTCTCGCCCCTCGGCCGGTTCTCATATTTGGCGAACAGCGAATCGACGTGATCCCAGTGCTCGCCGTCGACGACGCCAGGGGCAATCGCGTTGACGTTGATGCGGTGCTTGATCAGGTCGAGCCCCGCCGACTGGGTCAGCGAGATGACGGCGGCCTTGGTGGCGCAATAGACGCCGACCAGCGCCTCGCCGCGCCGTCCGGCCTGGCTCGCCATGTTGATGATCCTGCCGCCCTTGCCTCGCGCGATCATCGAGCGGGCGGCTGCCTGCAGCATGAACAGCGTGCCGGCGACATTGACGGAAAACAACTTGTCGTAGCTTGCCCTGGTGATTTCGACGATCGGCGCCAGGTCGAACAGGGCGGCGTTGTTGATCAGGATATCGAGGCCACCGGTCTTCGTCTCGACGGCTTTCACCGCCGCCTCGATCGAGGCGAGGTCGGTGACGTCGAGCTTGACCGCATAGGCCTTGCCGCCAATCTCTGCGGCCGTCTTCTGCGCCGCCTCGAGATTGATGTCGGCGATGGCGACGGTTGCGCCTTCGCCGGCATAGGCTTCGGCGAAGGCTCTGCCGATGCCGCGGGCCGAACCCGTGATCAGCGCGGATTTGCCGGCCAGTCGCATGTTCAGATTGCCTTTCCGTCGGCGCCAAAGCGATGCAGCTTGGCCTTGTCTGGTGTCAGGTAAATGGTGTCGCCGTGATGGACGCCGAGTTCGCCGTCGGCGCGCACGGTCAGCGGACCGACGCCGTCGGCCTGGACGTGCAGGAAGGTGTCGGAGCCGAGATGCTCGGCGACGCCGACGACCGCCTTCCATTCGCCCGCCGTGGTCGAGATCTCCAGGTGTTCGGGACGGATGCCGATGGTCTTGGCGCCGTTTTTGGCAGCCGGCGCGCCCTCGATCAGGTTCATCTTCGGCGAGCCGATAAAGCTGGCGACGAACAGGTTCTTCGGCGTCTTGTAGAGCTCCATCGGCGAGCCGACCTGCTCGATGTTGCCGGCGTTCAGCACGACGATCTTGTCGGCCATGGTCATCGCTTCGACCTGATCGTGGGTAACGTAGATCATGGTGGTCTTGAGCTGATGGTGCAGCTCGCTGATCTCCAGCCGCATGGTGCCGCGCAGTGCCGCATCGAGATTGGACAGCGGTTCGTCGAACAGGAAGGCGGTCGGCTGACGCACGATGGCGCGGCCGATCGCGACGCGCTGGCGCTGGCCGCCTGAAAGCTGGCCGGGCCGGCGTTCGAGATAGTTGGTCAGGTTGAGCACGCGCGCCGCGTCTCCCACCTTCTTGTCGATGGTCGCCTTGTCCTCACCGGCCATCTTCAGCGGGAAGCCGATGTTCTTGGCCACCGTCATGTGCGGATAGAGCGCGTAAGACTGGAACACCATGGCGAGCTTGCGCTTGGCCGGTGCCTCGCCGGTGACGTCGCGGCCGTCGATGTTGATGGAGCCGCCGCTGGTGTCCTCGAGCCCGGCGATCAGGCGCAGCAGCGTTGACTTGCCGCAACCCGACGGGCCGACAAAGACGACGAACTCGCCATTCTCGATCACCAGGTCGAGACCGGGGATGATGGACGTCGCTCCGAAGGATTTCGAGACGTTCTTGAGCGTGATGTTTCCCATGGTTTCCTCCCCGAGGGGTTATTTCTGCCGATTGCTTCGGGCAATTCCGTTATTTCACCGCACCAAATGTCAGGCCGCGCACCAGCTGCTTCTGGCTGAACCAGCCCATGATCAGGATCGGCGCGATGGCCAGCGTCGAGGCGGCCGAAAGCTTCGCCCAGAACAGGCCTTGCGGGCTTGAGAACGAGCTGATGAAGGCGGTCAGGGGTGCGGCTTCCGTCGTCGTCAGCCGGATCGTCCAGAACGCCTCGTTCCAGGCCAGGATGATGTTGAGCAGCATTGTCGAGGCGATGCCCGGCACCGCCATCGGCGTCAGCACATAGACGATCTCGTTCCACAGCGATGCGCCGTCCATGCGCGCCGCTTCCAGGATCTCGCCAGGGATTTCGCGGAAATAGGTGTAGAGCATCCACACCACGATCGGCAGGTTGATCAGCATCAGCATGATCATGAGGCCGATGCGGCTGTCGAGCAGGCCTGTGTCGCGGAAGATCAGGTAGATCGGGAACAGCACCGCGACCGCCGGCATCATCTTGGTGGACAGCATCCACATCAAGATGTCCTTGGTCCGCTTGGTCGGCGAGAAGGCCATCGACCATGCCGCGGGTATGGCGACCAGCAGGGCCAGGATGGTCGAGCCGACCGAGAGCAGCACCGAGTTGAAGAAGAACTTGAAGTAGCCGCTCTGTGCCTGGACCTCGGTATAGCTCTCGAACGTTCCCGACGGGATGATGCTGAAGCCCTGGATGGCTTCCTGCTCCGACTTGAACGAGGTGATGATCGTGTAGAGGATCGGGAAGAAGATCAGCAGGGCGACGATCCAGGCGGCAACCGTCGCGATCGTCTTGTGCCGGGTGGTGACTGAGCGTGCCATCGTAGCCTCCCTTACTTGTCCAGGTTCTTGCCGACGGCGCGCATGGCGAAGAAGGCAACGATATTGGCGAGAATGACGGCGATCACACCGCCGGCGGATGCCTGGCCGATTTTGAACTCCAGCAACGCCTTCTGGTAGACGAGGAAGGGCAGGTTGGTGGAGGCATATCCCGGGCCGCCATTGGTGGTGACGAGGATCTCGGCATAGACCGAGAGAAGGAAGATCGTCTGGATCAGGATGACGACCGTGATGGCGCGCGACATGTGCGGCAGCGTCAGATAGATGAAGCGGCTGATGAACCCGGCGCCGTCCATCTCGGCGGCTTCCTTCTGCTCGCCGTCGAGCGACTGCAGCGCGGTCAGAAGAATGAGCGTCGCGAAGGGCAGCCACTGCCAGGCGACGATGATGATGATCGCCAGCATCGGATGTTGCCCGAACCAGTCGATCGGCTGGGCCCCGAAGATGCGGGCTATGTCGGCGAACACCCCGTATTGCGGGTGCATGATCATGTTCTTCCAGACCAATGCGGCCACCGGCGGCATGACGAAGAACGGAGAGATGACGAGGATGCGCACGATGCCCTGGCCCCACATCGGCTGGTCGATCAGCAGCGCCAGAAGGATGCCGCCGATCACCGTGATCAGGAGCACGCTGACCACCAAGGTGAGCGTGTTGAGGATCGACTGCAGGAAGGCCGGGTTGGAATAGAACAGCGCGTAATTCGAGAAGCCGACGAAGCCGTCGCGGATCGGATTGAGCGGGTTGTACTGCTGGAAGGAGAACCAGATGGTGATGACCAGCGGCACGATCATCCAGACGAACAGCAGCACCACGGATGGCGCCATCATGAAACGGGCAAGCGAACGGGTCTGCTGAGTAGCCATGACGGTCACCCTCACTGGTCAGACGGAATTTTCAAAAGGCGTTAAAGGCGGCCGCCCGAACTGGGAACTCGGGCGGCCGTTGCCGGTCAAGGAGGCGACCGGCAGTCGGCACCGGGAGGAGCCTTACTTGATGTATCCGCCCTCGGTCATTGCCGCGGTGGCAGCGTCCTGGGCCTGCTTCAGCGCGTCGTCGACGCTCGACTGGCCGGCAAGCGCCGCCGAGAAGAGCTGGCCGACCGTGGTGCCAAGGCCCTGGAACTCAGGGATGGCGACGAACTGGACGCCGACATAGGGCACCGGCTTGACCGTCGGATGCGTCGGATCGGCGGCATTGATGGAGTCCAGCGTCATCTTGGCGAACGGAGCCGCCTTCTGGTACTCGGCATTGGCGTAGAGCGAGGAGCGCGTGCCCGGAGGAACGTTGGCCCAGCCTTCCTTCGAAGCGACGAGCTCCGCATAGTGCTTGCTGGTCGCCCAGGAGACGAACTTCTCGGCGGCATCCGCTTTCTGCGTGCCGGCGGGGATGGCCAGCGACCAGGCCCACAGCCAGTTGCCGCGCTTGCCCAGGCCATTGTCGGGCGCCAGCGCATAGCCGACCTTATCGGCGACGGTGGAGTTCTTCGGGTCCGAAACGAAGGACGCGGCGACCGTGGCGTCGATCCACATGCCGCATTTGCCCTGCTGGAACAGCGCCAGGTTTTCGTTGAAGCCGTTGGAGGAAGCCCCCTCGGGGCCGTCGGCCTTCATCAGGTCGACATAGAACTGCAACGTGTTCTTCCATTCCGGCTGATCGAACTGCGGCTTCCAGTTCTCGTCGAACCAGCGGGCGCCGAAGGAGTTCGACATGGCGGTCAGGAAAGCCATGTTCTCGCCCCAGCCGGCCTTGCCGCGCAGGCACACGCCGTTCACGCCATTGGCGCGGTCGGTCATCTTGTCGGCGGCCTGCTTGATGAAGTCCCAGGTCGGCGCGTCGGGCATCTTCAGCCCGGCCTTGTCCATCAGGTCCTTGCGGTACATGACGAAGGAGCTTTCGCCGTAGAAGGGCGCGGCATAGAGCTTGCCGTCGACCGAAAGGCCGCCAGCAATGGCCGGGATGATGTCCTTGGCGTCGTAGTCGTCGCCGAGCTTGTCGAGCGGCAAAAGCCAGCTCTGCTTGGCCCAGATCGGAACCTCATAGGTGCCGATGGTCATCACGTCGTACTGGCCGCCCTTGGTGGCGATGTCGGTGGTGACGCGCTCGCGCAGCACATTCTCTTCGAGCGTAACCCAGTTGAGCTGGATGTCGGGGTTCGCCTTGGTGAAGTCCTCGGTCAGCTTTTGCATGCGGACCATATCGCCATTGTTGACGGTGGCGATGGTGATGGATTCGGCATGTGCGGCGAACGCAAGCGTGCTGGCCGACAACAAGCCCAGGGTGAGCGTGCGAAGTTTCATCAAATTCCTCCCTTGAACCAAGATGAGCATTTGCCTTGGCTTTGGGCAATTACTCACTTGGCGTGAATTATGTCAAGTCGGATTCGATGCTGCAGCGCAGCACCCGGGCGACACCGCAGGCCGGGACGAGCGGAAATTGCCAGGACGAAGAGCGTCCCGGCCGGATACAGTGCGGCAACAGCGGATAGATCTGTGAGGCCAGGTGCAGCCCGCAAGCCTGCCGGTCAGCAGGCGATCTCGGCCAGCAGCCAGTCGCGGAAGGCACGGATCTTCGGCACGTTGCGGCGCGCTTCGGGGTAGACCAGCCAAAAGGCATGGCCGTCGTCGCCAACCAGATCGAAAGGCTGGATCAGGCGCCCACCGGCAAGTTCCGCCTTGAACAGCGCCCTGGTCAGGATCGCGACGCCATGACCGGCGATCGCCGCATTGGCCTCATAGGCCTGCGCGCCCATGCTGCTGCCGGGCCGTTTGGCGAGATCGTGCGAGTGCACGCCGGCAGCCTCGAACCATTGCGTCCACCAGATGTCGCCGGGATCGAGGATCGGCAGCCGCAACAGGTCCGCCGGTTCCCTGACGCCGCCGATGCTTGCCGCGAGCTTCGGGCTCAGCATCGGCGTGAAATCGGCATCGAGCAGCTTGTAGGCTTCCAGCCCCGGCCATTTGCCGCCGCCCGACCGGATGGCGAGGTCGACATCCTCGCGGGCGAAATCCGTCAGCCGGCTCGATGTTTCGAGCCGCACGGCAAGGGAGGGATGAGCGATCTGGAATGAGCCCAGATGGTGCGCCAGCCAGTTCGAGGCAAAGGTCAGCACCGTCGTGACGCACAGCAATCCGTCGGCGCCGCCACGCGCCGCCGCATAGGCCTGGCCGAGAATGGCGAAGGCCTCGCTGACCGCTGGCGCAAGGCGCTGTCCAGCCTCGGTGAGTGCGATCTGGCGCGGCCGGCGCAGGAACAGCGGCGCGCCGACCCGTTCCTCCAGCACCTTGATCTGATAGCTGACCGCCGCTTGCGTCATGGCAAGTTCCTCGGCCGCCTTGGTGAAGGAAAGATGCCGCGCCACCGCTTCGAACACCCGGATCGCCTGCAGCGGCGGAAGCTGTGAAACCTGCCGAGAGCTGAGGTCCGGCATAAAGCCTCCTTATGGGTCCTTATCGACGTTCGATTGGCAAAGGCCGCCGTCAAGACCGACATTTCCAGTCAACCCGTCATTCGGGTTCAGGATAGCGAAGGTTGACGATCATGACCATGGCGCAGCAAAAATGCACTTCCGCACCCGATCATCGCTGGTTTTCGTGGCTGACGGATGGATTCGGCTGGTTCGCAGCCAAAAAACGGGCACATCTCGACATCAGGGACCTGTCGCCGCATCTGCAGCGCGATCTCGGTTTTCTCGATGGCAACGACCCTTTCGGGCGGCACAGCTAGCGCGGTTGGTTTTATCGCAGATCAGTTGTGCTTCCGGTCAGATGCTGGCGAGCAGCGCGGCGGCGGTCCGTTCATCGGTGATGAGGCCGTTGATCAGCCGCCGGTTCGCGGCCGCCAGAATGCCCGGCAGCTTTCGTTCTCCCATCGCCAGTGCGATGACCAGCGATTTCTCGCGTGACGGCAGCGACGCCGACGACACCCGGTCGTTGGTGATGCCCTCGATCATGCGGCCCTCCCTATCGAACACCCAGCCGACGATCTCGGCGATGCCGCCGGCTTTCTGCAGCGCCTTCAATTCGCTCTCCGAAATGAAGCCGTCCTCGTAGAGCGGCGCCTTGGGGCCGAGGTCGCCGATGCCGATGAAGGTGACGTCGGCCTCGGCGGCAAGCGCAAGCGTCGGCTGGATCATCGGCTGGTTGAGCAGCATCTCACGCTCCTCCGGCGACGAGGCGATGACCGGCAGCGGCATCGGGAAGGAGCGTGCCTTGACCCTGTCGGCCATGGTGAAGATGACATTGTAGAAGGCGGCCGAACCGTCCGGCGAGATGTTGCCGGTCAACGACACCACCTTGTGTTGCGGGCATTCCATCGGCGGCAGCTGCTCGATCGCCGCCTTCAGCGTGCGCCCGGTGCCGATCGCCATGACGATCGGCGTCGGTGAACGCAACCGTCGCTCGATCTCGGCGGCAGCCGCCTCGGCGATGCCGATCGTGGTCGAGGACGAGTTGGGGTCGCTCGGCACCACTTCGACCAGATCGAGCGCAAAGCGCGATCTCAGCCGTGCCGCCAGATCGAGGCAGTTGGCGATCGGATGGTCGACGCGAACCTTGATCAAGCCCTCCGACACCGCCAGCGATACCAGCCGCTGCGCCGTTTGCCGCGAGATGCCAAGCGTCGAAGCGATCTGGTCCTGTGTGTTGCCGGCAACATAATAAAGCCAGCCGGCACGTGCCGCATCGTCCAGCCTGTTGCTGCCACCATCCTGCCGGCTATTCAAAGTCCTGCCTCCCGAGACCGCCGGTCATGAGAGCGGCCCATGCCCACTTTCGCAGGGAACGGCCTGCTGCGCAATTGTCAAATCTCGGGGGCAATTGCTTGCTGTCCCTCGGCGTAGGCACGGCCCAGTTTCTCGTCTCCCCACGATGTCCGTCTCGCCAAGAGACTTGGCTGCGGTCCCGGCAGGCGGCACGTTCTTGCGCTCCGAAGGTTTATCTCCCGGCTCAAACCCTTTAAGGGATGGCAAAAAGGAGCCTCGCATGACGCCGAAAGCGGTTTTCTGGGACATGGACGGCACGCTGGTCGACAGCGAACCGCTGCACGAAGCTGCCCTGGTGGCGGCGATGCGCAATGTCGGCCTTGTCCCGCCGGACGATCTGCATGAGCGCGTGCTCGGCGTCGCCGCCTTGCCGGTCTACGAGATGATGCGCGACGAGTTCGGCCTGGACCTGCCTTTCGACGACTGGATCCTGCGCAAATACGAACACTACCTGCCGCTGGTGGAGAGCTTGAAGCCGCGCCCCGGCGCGATCGAGATCTTCAACGAGCTGCGTGCAAGAGGCATCCAGCAGGCCGTGGTCTCGAATTCGGACCGGATGATCGTCGACGCCAATTTGAGCATGGTCGGCCTGATCTACCCCGGCATGAAGACGATCAGCCGCAACGACGTGCGCGAAGGCAAGCCGCATGCCGAGCCATTCCTGCGCGCCGCGTATCTGGCCGATGTCGATCCCGCGCAGGCGGTAGCGATCGACGACAGCTGGCCGGGCGCCATGGCAGGGCTGGCGGCGGGAATGAAGACGATCTTCTGGCCGGAAAAGCCGATGGAAGGCCCGCCCGGCGCCATCGTCATCAACAGCGCCGAGGAATTGGGGAAAGAGCTGGGGCTCTGAGGAAAACCGCCCAGGTCGGCGCCGCCCCTCATCCGCCTGCCGGCACCTTCTCCCCGTATAGTGACGGCATGGGGAGAAGGACGCTCAATTCCGGTAGACCGGTTCCTGCTCGTCGAGGATCGCCTTCAACTCGCTGAGATGGCGTTCGGCCTGGCCGGGGTAATCGTCCATCTCGCTCGCCGCCTTTTCGGCGATCGCGTCGGACAGCGTGCGCAGCGGGCGGCCGGTCCACAGCGCCTTGATGTAGGTCTCGGCGGCGCGCTCGAAATAGAACATGCGGTTGAAGGCATCGGCGACCGTGTCGCCGATGACCAGCACGCCGTGATTGCCCATCACCATCACCTTGACCTTGGGATCGACGAGAAGCTGCGAGCAGCGCTCGCCCTCCTCCTCGAAGGCCAGCCCGCCATAGTGCGCGTCGACCACATGGCGGTTGAAGAACATCGCCGAATTCTGGTCGATCGGCGGCAATGTCGAGTCAGCGAGCGATGCCAGCACCGTGGCGTGGATCGAGTGCACATGCATGACGCAGCGCGCGTGACGCACATTGCGATGGATGGCGCCATGCAGCCCCCACGCCGTCGGGTCGGGCGCATTGGGGCCGGAGAGCGTTTCCGGATCGTTGGCATCGATCATCAGAAGGTCGCTCGCCTTGATGCGCGAGAAATGCACCTGGTTGGGGTTCATGAGGAATTGTGTGCCCTCATCATTGACGGCCAGCGAGAAATGATTGGCCACCGCCTCGTGCATGTTGAGCCGCGCCGTCCAGCGGAAGGCACAGGCGAGATCGACGCGCTCCTCATAGTAGGGCAGGTTGGTCAGCGTTTCCTTTTGCAGACGGGCAAGGCTCATCGAAAAATTCTCCGGTTTCGGCAAGAATGCCGTGGCCAGCCCATTCCCGCAACCGGTTTTGGTTGGTGCAGGGATGCTCACGCCGCCGTGCTGGCAGCGGCAGCGCCGGCTCGCAGGCCGCCATGCTCGATGATGAAATCGATCACCTCCTGCAGTCCCTTGCCGCGCGACAGGTCCGTGAAGCCGAACGGCCGCTTGCCGCGCATGCGGCCGGCGTCGCTCTCCATGACATCGAGATTGACGTTCACGTAGGGTGCCAGATCGCTCTTGTTGATGACCAGGAAATCGGAGCGGGTGATCGCCGGCCCGCCCTTGCGCGGAATCTCCTCGCCCTGGCAGACCGAGATGACATAGAGCGTCAGGTCGGCGAGATCCGGCGAGAAGGTGGCGGCAAGGTTGTCGCCGCCGGATTCGATGAAGACGATGTCGAGGTCCGGGAACTTCCTGTTCATCTGCGCGATCGCCTGCAGATTGATCGAGGCATCCTCGCGGATCGCGGTATGCGGGCAGCCGCCGGTCTCGACACCCATGATGCGGTCCTCGGGCAGCGCCTGCAGCCGCGCCAGCATCATGGCGTCTTCCTTGGTGTAGATGTCGTTGGTGACGACGGCGATGGAAAACTCGTCGCGCAGCGCCTTGCACAGTTTTTCGGTCAGCGTCGTCTTGCCCGAACCGACCGGGCCGCCAATGCCGACGCGCAGCGGACCATTTGTCTGTGTCATGCGGGAAACTCCGTGATGGCGAGGATGGCAAAGCCGAGCCCGATCAACAGGCACAGCGGCGAATAATAGCGGACATCGAGCCGCGCGAAAGGCTGTTCAGGCGTCAGCCGCCGCCACCACGGCGTGAAGCCGGCTATGCCGCGTCCCAGGAACACCAGACCGATGAGCAGCGACGTGGCGGCGAGACCCTCCTTGGGGAAGGGTGAAGCGAAGACTCCCATGAGCGCCAGCGGCCATAGTGTCGCCAAGCAGAGGCATGCGGCAACGGCGAAACTGGCGAACGGCGTCGGCATCTCATCGACGCCGCGAAAGCCGACCACGGCACGGGCGCAGGAGGCCGCATCCTGGCCCGGCCAGATGCCGCCAAGACTCCAATAGACATGCAGCGCGGTGATCAGGAGCAGAACAGTCGAAAGCGAGAAGGCGAGAAAAATCATGAGCGGAACAGTCGCGAATATTGGGTTTCATGCTTCATCGCCATGACATCGGAGACGAAGGCGCAGCCACCGAGATCGTCGAGTGTCGAGCGCGCGGCGCGGCTTGCGGTCGCCAGGGCCAGCGGCTCGAAGCCGGCTAACAACGTGGTCGCGCCGCTCTGGCCGACGATGCCAAGCCGGATCGCTGCCTGCACAAGGTTGGAGAAGAAGGTTTGCAGGAAGGCTGACAGCGCATCCTGAAGCGCGATGCCGTTGCCACCCGCAATGGCGCCGACGGCGACGCAATAGGCGCATTCGGCCGGCAGGCGCTCCAGCACCGGATTAGGCCAGGCGGCCGCCGCTTTGAGGAAGGCTCCACCCTGCAGCATGGTCTCGGTATGGCGTTCGCGCGAGCCGGCCAGGGCTTCGGCGAGTGCCGCCACTTCATCGAGATCACCGGTGCCGCATGCCCGGCGCCAGCTCTCGGCGAACAGCACGGCGTCGTTCCAGCCCGAGCCCATCTCGACCAGCGTCTCCAGCCAGCCGGCGAGGCTCCCGGCATCGGCAACCAACCCGTCATGCACCGCCCGCTCGAGACCATGGCTGTAGGAAAAGCCGCCGACCGGAAAGGCAGGCGACAGCCACGCCATCAGCCGCAGCAGGGCGATGTTCGAAGGCTGGTCAGTCATGATCGTGGTGATGGCCGGCATGACTGTGCGAATGGGAACGCGCTTCGCCATGAGAATGGCTGTGCGCTTCGGCGTGGCTGTGGGCATGCGCATGGCCGTGATCGTGGCTTTGCCCGCCATGCCCGGAATAGGCGCCGCGCACCGGCTTGAACGGTTCGGAAACGTCGGTCACGGTGGCGCCCAGCCCCTCCAGCATCGCCTTGATGACATGGTCGCGCAGGATGAGGATGCGTCCGGCCTCGATGCCTGCCGCGAGATGGCGGTTGCCGATATGCCAGGCGAGTTCGGCCAGATGCACGCCATCGCGGGCGCGGATGTCGTAGACCTCTTCCGGTGCCGCGATGATCTCGATATGGCCGCCATTCTCCAGCACCAGCCGGTCGCCATCGTTCAAGGCGACGGGTTCGGGCAGGTCGACCAGCACCTTGCCGCCGTCGGCAAGTTCGATGGCCCGGCGGCGCAGATGCCGCTCGTCATGGGCGAGAATGGCCCGGCCGGACGGTAGGGTGGTTCCGGCAGCGCCGGCGGACAGCACCGAGACGGCGCGCGGGAATTTGGTGAAGTCGGTGTTGAGGTTGAGCTTCATTTCATGGATTTCCCATTTGCTTGTGCCCGCACACGCGCGATCCAACGGCCTTGTACATGTCGAACCCTGCCTTTCCCCAACAAGCTAGATCATCGCGTTCGTTCAGACGATGGTGTCGAAGAGCCGCAGGATGAACGATATCTGATAGATAAGCGCCGCCGTGACAAAGGCGATGTGGAAGCGGCGGTCGCGCACCAGGATCGCGATGATGCAGAGCGCGACGAAGACCGGCGTGCGGAACAGATACTCGCTGCCGAAGCGGGCGAAATGCTCCGGCCCCTTCAGCAGCGTGTCGACCACGTCGAGCAGATAGGTCGCCGCCAGCAGGCCGAAGAACCACGCCCGGCGCGAATAGAAGAAATCCTCGTAGCTGGTGTAGTCCAGCATCGAATCTGGGAACAAAAGCGCGCACAGCAGGAACAGCGTGATCGCGTAGAAAATGATGAACAAATATTTGCCGAAGGTCCAGATCTCGACGGCGTAGAGGCCGAACTCCCACCACCAGAAATGCACCAGCATCAGGAGCACCGAGACGACCCAGGCCAGATGCACGGTATAGAGCTTGTACTGGCCGGGATGCTGGACGATGCGCGCCACCCCCGACAGCAGGCGGGCGACACCAAGCCCGATCACCATGCCCATGACGATGCGGATGTGCGGGAAGATGTCGTGGGCGGAAGCGATTTCGGTGGTCATGCTCGATCACAATGCAGCTGTTGGTTGGCCGCATAGTGCTGCCTTCCACCAAGGGCTGCAACGGATAATGCTCGCCCGGTGGAAGCGCCGCTTCAAAACAGAAAATACCGTTGCGCCATCGGCAGCACCGTCGCCGGCTCACAGGTCAGCAACTCGCCGTCGGCGCGCACCTCGTAGGTTTCCGGATCGACCTCGACATGCGGCGTGGCGTCGTTGAGCACCATCGAATGCTTGCCGATGCCGCCGCGGGTGTTTTCGACGGCGACGAACTGCTTGTCGACACCGAGCCTGCCATGCAGTCCCGACTCGAGCGCTGCCTTCGAAACGAAGGTCACCGACGAGTTGGTCCTGGCCTTGCCATAGGCGCCGAACATCGGCCGGTAATGCATCGGCTGCGGCGTCGGGATCGAGGCGTTGGGGTCGCCCATCGGGGCGGCGGCGATCATGCCGCCGATCAGCACCATGTCCGGCTTGACGCCGAAGAAGGCCGGGTTCCACAGCACCAGGTCGGCGCGTTTGCCAACCGCGATCGAGCCGATGTCTTTCGACAGCCCATGCGCGATGGCCGGGTTGATCGTGTATTTGGCGATGTAGCGGCGGACGCGGAAATTGTCGTTGTTGCCGGTCTCCTGCGGCAGCGAGCCGCGCTGGCGTTTCATCTTGTCGGCGGTCTGCCAGGTCCGGATCGCGACTTCGCCGACGCGGCCCATGGCCTGCGAATCCGACGAGATGATCGAGAAGGCGCCGATGTCGTGCAAAATGTCTTCCGCCGCGATGGTCTCCTTGCGGATGCGGCTTTCGGCAAAGGCGATGTCTTCGGGGATCGACGGCGACAGATGATGGCAGACCATCAGCATGTCGAGATGCTCGGCCAGCGTGTTGACCGTGTAGGGCCGCGTCGGATTGGTCGAGGACGGGATGACGTTGGGCAGGCCGCAGACCTTGATGATGTCGGGCGCGTGGCCGCCGCCGGCGCCCTCGGTGTGGAAGGCGTGGATGGTGCGGCCCTTGATGGCGGCGACCGTGTTCTCGACAAAGCCGGATTCGTTCAGTGTGTCGGTGTGGATCATCACCTGCACGTCGTAATCGTCGGCGACCGACAGGCAGCAATCGATGGCCGCCGGCGTCGTGCCCCAGTCCTCGTGCAGCTTCAGCGAGCAGGCGCCGCCCAGCACCATTTCCTCGAGCGCGGCGGGCAGCGAGGCATTGCCCTTGCCCGACAGGCCGATGTTCATCGGAAAGGCGTCGAAGGACTGGATCATGCGGGCCATGTGCCATGGCCCCGGCGTGCAGGTGGTGGCCAGCGTGCCGTGCGCCGGGCCCGTGCCGCCGCCGAGCATGGTGGTGATGCCTGACATCAGCGCTTCCTCGATCTGCTGCGGGCAGATGAAGTGGATATGCGCGTCGAAGCCGCCTGATGTCAGGATCTTGCCTTCGCCGGCGATGATCTCGGTGCCGGGGCCGATGATGATGGTGACGCCATCCTGCGTGTCCGGATTGCCGGCCTTGCCGATGGCCGCGATGCGCCCGTCCCTGAGGCCGATGTCGGCCTTGAAGATGCCTGCACTGGCATCGATCACCAGCGCGTTGGTGATCACGGTATCGACGGCGCCTTGCGCCCTGGAAACCTGGCTCTGGCCCATGCCGTCGCGGATCACCTTGCCGCCGCCGAATTTCACCTCTTCGCCATGGATGGTGAGATCCTTCTCGACCTCGATGAACAGTTCGGTGTCGGCAAGCCGTACTCTGTCGCCGACCGTCGGGCCGTACATCTGCGCGTAGGCGGCGCGGGTAATTCTGGCCATCAGCGATTGCTCCCGAAATGCGGTTTGCCGAAATGCGGTTGGATTGAAGCGCGGCTGCACATTGCTGCCATCCTATGGTCACGCAATGACCTGCTGGGCGACACCTTCTGATCCCATTTGGCGGTTGAGGTTAGGGCGTCACCCCAGACCGACCGTTTGCCAATCGATGGAAAGGAAAATCCATGCGCAAAACGATAGTTCTTGCCGCCGCCGCCAGCCTGATGCTGGCGGGCGCCGCCAGTGCCCAGCAGCAACCCGCGCCACAGCCCGCTCCGGCGCCGGCAACGCCTGCTCCAGCCACGCCCCAGGCTCAGCCCGCGGTGCCGACGATCCAGAGCGTCAACATCGTCGACATCACGGAGCTGCCAAAGGACACCCAGACGCAGGTCAACCAGGTGATCGCCCAGCGCGGCGATGACGGCTTGAAGAAACTGCGCAGCTCGATCGACGCCACACCCAAGGTCAAGTCGGCGCTCGAGGCCAAGGGAATGACCTCGGCGCAGGTGGTCGCAGCCAGTATGGAACCCAATGGCGCACTGACCCTGATCACCAAGAAGGCGAGCTGACGCCACGGCATGGCGGGCCGGCATCCGGCCGGCCGGCCGCATCGGGAAAGGAACCTTCGCCGGGCCGGATTCGTTTTGTTCTTTTCGCGCTAACCCGCGCCCCGAAACGATTTCTCTCAGGAGCGAGCGATGGCGATCACTTCTTTCTCGACCAGAATGCAGGCAGTCGCCGCCATGACGTTCCTGGCGGCGGCTGGTCCTGCTGCCGGACTGAAGGCGCAAGGACTGGAAAGCACGGAGACCGTCAATCGCATCGTCGGCTCGCAGGTCAAGCAGGAAGAGGCCAAGGCCAACACCGAGGCCGGCAACGTCAACACGGCGATCGACCGCACGCGTGAAAACATCGGCACGGTGCGCAAGACATCCAAGCTCGACAAGGTCGACATCGTGTTCCTCACCGACGCCGCGCGCAGCGAAGGCGGCCCGCCGCCGGAGATCGAGGCCAAGGTCAAGCAGCATCAGGACGACATTACGGAGCTGCGCAAGGAGATCGAGGCCAACGCGCTGCTGTTCAACGCCATCGAATCGCGGCGCGTGCAGGCGCAGGATGTCCTCGCCGTCGAATTCGACAATCCCGGAAAGATCGTCATCTACGCCGCGGCCAAGCCATCGAACTGAGCTGAGCGCGCCGGAAGATCTCACAGCTTGCCCATCACCTTCTGCTGAAATCCGTAGACCTCGCGCTTGCCGCCGAGCGGCACCAGCGTGACGTCGCGCTCCTGGCCCGGCTCGAAGCGCATGGCCGTGCCCGCGGCAATGTCGAGGCGCATGCCACGCGCCCGTTCGCGGTCGAATTTCAGCCCCTCATTGGTTTCGAAGAAATGGTAGTGGCTGCCGACCTGGATCGGCCGGTCGCCGCTGTTGGCGACTTTCAGGGTGACGGTCTGCAGGCCCTTGTTGAGCTCGATGTCGCCGCCCACCGTGATGATTTCACCGGGGATCATGGTCACCCTCACACGATGCCGAAGGCGAGACCGATGCCGATCGCCGCGCAGGCGGCACCGGCAGCGCGGGCCAGGCCACGAAACCGGATGCCGAGACCGAGACCGGTGGCGATGCCGGTGGCATGCAGCAACAGCGTGGCGATCGCAAAGCCGGCCATGTATTCAAGCCCGCCGGCATTCTCCGGCACCTCGGTGCCATGCGCGTGGCCGTGGAAAAGTGCGAACAGGCCGATGATGGCGACGCCGGCCGAGACCGGCAGATCGATCGCCAGCGCCACCAGCAGTCCGAGTGTCACGACCGATGCCAGTATGCCCGGTTCGACGAAGGGCAGCGGCATATGCAGCATGCCCAGCGCGCCGCCGACCAGCATGACGCCGACAAAGGCAGCCGGCCAGGCAAGAACCGCCTTGCCGCCCTTGAGCGCCGCCCACAGCCCGACCGCGATCATCACCGTCATGTGATCGAGGCCGGAGAGCGGGTGCATGAAGCCGGCCGTGAAGGAGGAGGTGGTACCCAGGCCGACATGGGCATAGGCCGGCAGGGCGGCGGCCAGCAGCAGGATCGCCGACAGGCAGAGGCGTTTGGCGGATATCATTCTGTTTGCCTTTCGTTTTGCTCGGTCTGGTGTTCACGCCGCCTTGCGGGGGCCGCAGCCTTCGGCCTTGAGAACGCGTTTGGCTGACGCCGGATATTTCTTCAGCATCGCTGCCGGGCGGATCGGCCGCGCCGAAAAACCACCGCCGCAATTGGGGCAGATGCCGCCCAACACCTGTTCCACGCATCCGGCGCAAAAGGTGCACTCGAAGGTGCAGATCAGCGCATCCGTCGCCTCGGGCGGCAGGTCCTTGTCGCAGCATTCGCAGTTGGGACGCAGCTCCAGCATCCTGTCCTCCTCAACGGATCGGTTCGTGCACGGTCACCAGCTTGGTGCCGTCGGGAAACGTCGCCTCGACCTGCACGTCATGGATCATCTCGGCGATGCCTTCCATGACTTGCGCGCGGCTGACGACATGAGCGCCGGCTTCCATCAGTTCGGCAACCGGACGGCCGTCGCGGGCGCCTTCGACGACGAAATCGGTGATCAGCGCAATCGCTTCCGGATGGTTGAGCTTGACGCCGCGTTCGAGCCGCTTGCGCGCCACCATCGCCGCCATGGCGATCAGCAGCTTGTCCTTTTCCCTCGGCGTCAGGTTCATGCGTTTCCCTGGATTGGTAGAGGCAGGCCTATAGTGACCATAATTTGGGCAACCCCGCCCTTCCGTTGAGCAATTCGACGAGTGGAACCAGCCGCTGGCGCAGCCGGTAGCCATCCCCGGCGTAGAGCCTCGCAAGAAGCTTGCCAGATTTCTTCACGCGCCAGGCGCTGGCGCTGCCCTGGTCGCCGACGATCTCCAGAACCGGATCGAGCAGGGCTTCGGCGCGCGGCGACACCAGAAGCAATGTCGCCACCGCGATCGCGCCGCCGGCAACCGCCGGGCGATCGAGCGTTGCGGCGATATCGGGCCCGATGCGGAAATCCTCGGCATGAACGAGGGCGCCATCCTGACGCACACGCCAGCGGTCATGGAAGTTGCCCTGCGTGGCGCGTTCGCCCATCGCCAGGCGGCCGAAGACGGCGGCTTCCAGCACCAGCGCCTCGGCGCCGACGGCAAGCTCGACGTCGAGCGTGCGGGCAAAGGCCGCCCGGTCGAAGACGATGGTTTCCTGCGGCAGCCAGGCGATGCGGCCGTTTTCGCCTACCGACAAATTGACCCGCACTTCGGCATGGTCGGATGCCGCCCGGTAGATCTTCTCGCAGGCCTGCGTGGTGATCGATGCCGAAGCGGCCGCGCCGACATCCACGTCCCAGGCGATACGGTCGCCGCCCGTCATTCCGCCGGCGGTGTTGATCAGCACCGCTTCGAGCGGATCGGCCGAGACGGCCGGCATTCTTATCTTGGCGGCGCCGTCCTGATAGAGGCGCCGCAAGCGCGTGCGGCCCTCGCCAAGCGCACAGGAAAGCCGCGCCACGCCCGCAACGCGCTGCGTCGAAATCCCGCCATGTTCGCCCATATCCATGCCTGCACGTTAAGCACTCCGGCGGCTTTGTCGATATGGAGTTCGATATAGCTTGTTGCTTGACAACGTTTCGGTTTCTATAGAGGGAACCACCTTGGTACGGTCATGCTGCGCTTGGCGGGGGTATTAAACGACGACGGCGGCTTGATACCAGGAGAAAAAGGGGCGCTGCTCAGTCGGCGTCGGGAAACGCGAGATAGTGGGGAAGGAACCGAATGGCCGACCAGCTGGCAACGGATATCATCGCGAAGATCAAGGCTCATGCCGAGCCGGGCGGCGAAGAAATCACCACCACCACCGAATTGACCTCGCTTGGCATCCATTCGCTCGAGCTGACGGAGATTATCTTCGATCTTGAGGAAGAGTATGGCATCGAGATCGAGATGAACACGGTCGACGCCTGGAGCAATCTGAAGAACGTCGGCGACATGGTCGAAGCTGTGCGCGCGCTGATCGCGAAAAAAGCCTGAACTGAATGCGGCAGCGCGTTGTCATCACCGGCATGGGCGGCATTTGCGGGCTCGGCACCAGCGCGCCCGCGATCTGGAACGAGATGCGCGCCGGCCGCTCGGCCATCGGCCAGATCACAAGTCCCCAACTGCATGATCTGAAGGTCAAGGTCGGCTGCGAAATCAAGACGCTTCCCGATCACGGCATCGACCGCAAGCAGACCGTGTCGATGGACCGCTTCAGCCTGCTGGCGACGATCGCAGCCAGGGAAGCCATGCAGCACGCCGGCCTGGTCTCGAATGAAGCCACCACCTATCGGATGGGCACCGTCGTCGGCGTCGGCGTCTGCGGCTGGGAGGCGATCGAGGAGAGCTATCGCGCCATCCTGGTCGAGGGCAAGAACCGCGCCGGCATCTTCACCGTGCCAAAGGTCATGCCAAGCGCGGCCTCTGGCCACGTCAGCATGAATCTGGGCCTGCGCGGCCCGGTCTTCGGCGTCACCTCGGCCTGTTCGTCGTCCAACCACGCCATCGCCTCGGCCGTCGACCAGATCAGACTTGGCCGCGCCGACGTGATGGTCGCCGGCGGCACCGATGCGCCGCTGGTCTGGGGCATCCTGAAGGGCTGGGAAGCATTGCGCGTGCTGGCGCCCGACACCTGCCGGCCATTTTCGGCCGACCGCCAGGGACTGTCGCTCGGCGAGGGCGCCGGCATGGCGGTCCTGGAGACGTACGAGCACGCCATGGCGCGCGGCGCCACCATCCTTGCCGAGGTCGCCGGCGCCGGCCTCTCCGCCGACGCCTCCGACATTGTCGCGCCGACCGTCGAAGGGCCGACGGCGGCCATGCGCGCCTGCCTCGCCGATGCCGGCTTCAATCCCGAGGATGTCGACTACCTCAACGCCCATGGCACCGGCACCAAGGCCAACGACCAGATCGAGACGGCAGCGATCAAGCGCGTCTTCGGCGACCATGCCTACAAGCTTTCGGTGTCGTCGACCAAGTCGATGCACGCCCACTGCCTCGGCGCATCGGGTGCGCTGGAGATGATCGCCTGCGTGATGGCGATCCGCGAAGGCATCGTGCCGCCGACGGCCAATTTTCGTGAGCCCGATCCCGATTGCGACCTCGACGTCACGCCGAATGTGCCGCGCGAGCGCAAGGTGCGCGCCGCGATCAGCAACGGCTTCGCGTTCGGCGGCACCAATGCCGTGCTGGCCTTCAAGGCTGTCTGATCTAGGGGGCGGGCGGATCTGCCCCAGGCCGGCCATTCCGTTGACTGTCCGTGCTCGATGAAACCCTTCGCCGCCATATTGATCGTGCCGTGCGCCGCGTCTAATCCTTGGCCGACCCGCCAAAACCGCGCCGCTCGGCGCGAATCCTCATC
Source organism: Mesorhizobium sp. M7A.F.Ca.US.006.04.2.1 (assembly GCF_004022915.1). NCBI lineage: Bacteria > Pseudomonadati > Pseudomonadota > Alphaproteobacteria > Hyphomicrobiales > Phyllobacteriaceae > Mesorhizobium > Mesorhizobium sp. M7A.F.Ca.US.006.04.2.1. The sequence goes on along the minus strand of NZ_RZQA01000011.1, from coordinate 870 downwards.
CAGGAGTTTCCATGGCAGACCTGTCCGCCTTTCCGATCGCAACGCGTTGGCCGGCCAAGCATCCGGACCAGCTCCAGCTCTATTCGGCGACAACGCCGAACGGGGTGAAGATATCGATCGCCCTGGAGGAACTCGGCCTTCCTTACGAGCCGCATTGGGTCAACATCGGCCAGAACGAAAGCTGGACACCGGAATTCCTGTCGCTCAATCCCAACGGCAAGATACCGGCGATCATCGATCCCAACGGCCCGGACGGCAAGCCGATCGGCCTGTTCGAATCCGGCGCCATCCTGCTCTACCTTGCTGAAAAGACCGGCCTGCTCATGCCCATTGATGGCGCGCGCCGCTACGAGACCATCCAGTGGGTGTTCTTCCAGATGGCCTCGGTCGGGCCAATATTCGGCCAGGTCGGCTTCTTCCACAAATTCGCCGGCCGCGAAATCGCCGACAAACGCCCTCTGGAGCGCTATCGCGACGAGTCAAAGCGACTGCTCGGCGTGCTCGACGGCCGGCTGAAAGGGCGCAAGTGGATCATGGGCAATGACTACACCATCGCCGACATCTCGCTGCTCGGTTGGGTGCGCAACCTGATCGGATTCTACGAAGCGCGCGAACTCGTCGGCTTTGACGATTTCGCCCATCTGGGAACATGGCTGGAGCGCGGCCTGGCGCGGCCGGCGGTGCAAAAAGGCCTGGCCATCCCGGCCAAGGGATAGAAAAACCAGCCTCCGAAGCGCGGCTATTTCGCCTTCGCTTTGGCTTTCGAACCGCCTTTGCCCATGACGGAAGCAGCGAGCGAGGCAGCACCTCGGGCGGCGACCATGACTGCGCCGGCAGCGACGTTGGCCGTGGCCTTGGCCGTGCGCATCG
>NZ_RZQA01000119.1:0-10465 GCF_004022915.1 Mesorhizobium sp. M7A.F.Ca.US.006.04.2.1 | reverse complement strand
ATGCGAGGACAGCGGGTCCTGAAAAATCATGGCGATGCGCGCGCCCCTGATCTTGCGCATCTCGCGCGCCGGTTTGCCGACCAGTTCGTCGCCGTTGAAGCGGACCGAGCCGGTGACCACCGCGTTCTTTGACGTGAGGCCGAGCGCGGCGAGCATGCCGACGGACTTGCCCGAGCCGGACTCACCGACAATGCCGACCACTTCGCCCTTGGCGACGTCGAGGTCGATCCCGCGAACCGCTTCGAACTGACTGCCGGCCTTGCGGAACCCGACCCGCAGACCGCGTATGGACAGCAGCGGCTCGCGCTCGCCCACCTTGTCGACTGCGCCCGGTGGCGCTGAGGAAATCTGTGCGCTCATCGCCTAGTCCGACCTTGGATCGAGAATGTCGCGCAAGCCGTCGCCTATGAAGTTAAAGCCGAGCACGATGGTGAGGATGGCGACGCCGGGACCGAAGGCGATCCACCATTGATAGAAATGAACGGCGCCATCGGAGATCATCGAGCCCCATTCGGGTGTCGGCGGCGTGGCGCCGAGGCCGATGAAGCTGAGCGACGCGGCAAGCAGCACGACCTGGCCGAGATCCATGGTTGCGCTGATCAGCACCGGGGTCCAGCAAAGCGGCAATATGTGCGTGAACAGCACGCGCCGCGGCCTGGCGCCGGCGGCGATTGCCGCCTCGACATGCTCGCGCTCCTTCACCTCCAATACCTGCGCCCGCATCAGCCGGGCGTAGACGGGCCACCAGACGAGCACCATGGCTATGGCGGCATTGCCGAGGCCTGGTCCGAGCGACGCCGCGACGGCCATGGCCAGCAGCATCGGCGGAAAGGACAGAGTGACGTCGACAAGCCGCATGATCGCCGCGCCGGTCAATCCGCCGACGAAGCCGGAAATGGCGCCGAGCAGCGAGCCTATGATCACTGCAGAGACGACGACCAGAACCGCGATCGGCAGCGAATGCGCGGCCCCGTGCAGAGTGCGGGCCAGCACATCGCGGCCGAGTGCGTCGGTACCCAGCCAATGCGCCCAGCTTGGCGCCTGAAGCCGGCGTGCGACCATTTCGAGCGGATCGAACTGCACAACCAGGTTGGCGAATACCGTCATGAACAGCCAGAACAGGATGACGACCGTGCCGATGACCAATGGCGCGGTCAGCCATTCGGGAACCGTCGAGGAGCGGGACTTGGTGACGACGACCGCCATCAGCTCAACCTCACGCGCGGATTGGCCACGACATAGAGTATGTCGGTGATAAGGTTGGTGACCAGGAAGGCAAGGCCGCCGACGATGGTGACGCCGATGATCGCCGGGAAGTCGAGCGCACGCGCTGCCTCCACGGCATAGGATCCCATGCCCGGCCAGGAGAAGATGGTTTCGGTCAGCACCGCGCCGGTGATCAGATAGGCGAAGGAATAGCCGATGACGGTCAGGGTCGGCACCATGGTGTTGCGCAGCGCATGGACGATGACGACGCGGAACTCGCTCGCCCCCTTGGCGCGCGCGGTGAGCACGAACTCGCGGCTCATCACATCAAGCATGTTGGCGCGCACCAGCCGCGATATGGTGCCCGAAACCGTCCAGCCGAGGACGAAGGCCGGCAGAAGCAGGTGCCAGAGCGCGTCCTTGAAGACGGTCCAGTCGCCAGCCAGAAGCGAATCGATGGTCAGGAAGCCGGTGATGCCGGGCGGCAATGCCAAGCGGGCATCGACCCTGCCCGGCCCCGGCAGCCAGTTCAGCATGACGGAGAAGATGAACAACAGGCCGAGCCCCGACCAGAACACCGGCAGCGAAGAGCCGAACAAGGCGAACAGCCGCGCGCCATGGTCGATCAGGCTGTTGCGGAAATAGGCGGCCAGCACACCAAGCACGATGCCGAGCGTGGTGCCGAAGATCATCGCGGCGAAAACCAGTTCGAGCGTTGCCGGCAAGCGGTAGAGAATGTCGGTGCCGACATTGCGCTTGGTGATGAACGAGGTGCCAAGATCGCCGCTCAGCAGATTACCAAGATATATCATATAGCGTTCCGGCAAAGGACGATCGAGACCCCAACGCGTCTTGGCGGCGGCCACCACCTCGGGGTTGCTCATCTGCTGTTCGGCGACAATCGCGGTCAGCGGATCCCCCTTGGTCACCGTGGTGATCAGGAAGGCGATGGTGACGATGCCGAGCACCAGAAACGGCATTGCGATAAGCCGGCGCAAAATATAGCGAGACACGTGGCTACCTTCACAAGGAGGGGCTTCGTAAGATGGCACAAGGCGCTGGGACATGCCATCGACGGAAACATATTGACAGCCCGCGAAAGCCGCTGTCAATATAAATGGAATTTAATTTCATTTTTGATCGACAGTGCCGACGTCACCGGCCCGACAGGCGGACGACGACGCCAGAAAGACCTCAGCGTGCGCAAGCGAGCCACCAGGGACGAGACGGAGCTTGAAGGCGAAGGCGCACAGCTTTCGTCGTCGCTGGTCCGCGGGCTCGGCATCCTGCGCGCCTTCCGGCCGGGCGACGCCTCGCTCGGCAACCAGGACATCATTGCCCGCACCGGCCTGCCCAAAGCCACGGTGTCGCGCATCACCTATACGCTGAGCGCGCTCGGCTACCTCCTGTACGACAAGGATCTCGGCCGCTACAGCCTGGGGTCGGCTACCGTGGCGCTCGGCTATTCGGCGCTCAGTTCAAGCGCCGTCGTGCACGTCGCCCGGCCGCTGATGCAGCCGCTGGCCGATTTGACGGGGGCGGCGGTGGCGCTCGGCACGCGCGACAGCCTCAACATGGTGTATCTCGCCAATTGCCGGTCGGAGAGCCTTGTCACGCTGCGGCTCAACCCGGGCTCCTATCTGCCGATCTGGAAGACATCGATGGGGCTGGCCTATGCGGCGGCCCTTTCACCCGAGGAGCGCGTCAGACTTGTACGGGCTTTGCAGGAGGCGGAGCCGGACAAGGCAGCGATGATCGCGGCGGCGATCGACGATGCGATCGCCCAATATGCACACCAGGGCTATGTGACGTCGTTCGGCGCCTGGCACAGCTACATCCATGCAGTCGGCGTGCCGTTCCGCCCGCGTGACGGCTCGCCGCTGGTTGCCATCACCTGCGGCGGCATCGGCGAGATCATCACCGAGGACCGCGCGCATGCCGAGATCGGACCGGCGCTGGTGGCGATGGTGAAAGCACTGGGCGACCAGCTCGAGGGAATTCCCGTGTAATCCCGGCACGGGATTGGCCCAGACGATCGGGCTGCATGCCGGCTTGAACTTGCCTGGTGGTGGCAGCACAGTCGCCGCCGATGGCATGGCGCTCGCGTTGTCAGTCCATCGGGTTCGGGTGACGGGGGGAGATCGGATGCCGATGAGTTTTGCAGGACGGTTCAGCGACCGGGTGGCGGTCATCACCGGTGGCGCATCGGGCATTGGTCTGGCGGTGGCGCAGAGGATTGTCGAAGAAGGCGGACGGGTTTCGGTCTGGGATCGCGATCCCGCCCAGATCGAACAGGCCAAGGCCGTCATCCCCAGTCTTCACGGCATCGCTATCGACGTTGCCGATGCCGCAGGCGTGGAGCGCGCTGCCCGGTCAACGCTCGAAGCGCTTGGCGGTGTCGATATCCTGGTCACCAGCGCGGCGATCACCGGGCCGAACATGACGACCTGGAACTATTCGGCGGAAGATTGGCAGAAGGTCATCGACATCAACATCAACGGCGTCTTCTACTGCAACAAGGCGCTCGTGCCGCACATGCTCGAGCGCAACTATGGCCGCATCGTCAACATCGCCTCGATCGCCGGCAAGGAAGGCAATCCCAACGCCTCCGCCTACAGCACGTCCAAGGCCGCGGTAATCGGCCTGACCAAGTCGCTCGGCAAGGAACTGGCCAAGACCGGGGTGACGGTCAATTGCGTCACGCCGGCGGCCGTGCGCACCGCGATCTTCAAGCAGATGAGCCAGGAGCACATCGACTTCATGCTGTCCAAGATACCGATGGCGCGCTTTGGCGAGGTCGACGAGGTGGCGGCGCTGATCTGCTGGATCGCCTCGGAAGAGTGTTCGTTCACGACGGCCGCCGTGTTCGACGTTTCCGGCGGCCGCGCCACCTACTGAGGCAGAACGAATCTCAATTCCACGTGACGGTGCAACGGATGGAGCATGCGGGCGTATAGGCCTCGAATCGACAAGTCGCGACAAGGTAGCGGGAACCATGACACGGAATGCAGCCGTCAGGCGGGAGTTTGCTACTTTTGCTTAGAGCCGAATCTGCCGCACTGTCCGACGATGAGCTTCTGGACCGCTATCAGCGCGCCGCCTTCGATTACTTCCTCGATAACGTGAACCCCGAAAACGGACTGGTCGCCGACACATCGCGGCCAAATTCGCCGGCCAGCATCGCTGTCGTCGGCTTCGCGCTGTCCAGCTATCCGATCGGCGTCGAGCGCGGTTGGATGACGCGCGATGCCGCCGCGAAGCTGACGCTGGCCGCGCTGCGTTTCTTCTCGACCAGCCGGCAAGGCAATAGCGACGACGTCACCGGCCATAAGGGTTTTTACTACCATTTCCTCGATATGCGGACCGGCCTGCGCGTCTGGCGCTGCGAACTGTCGATGGTGGATACGGCGTTGCTGATATCAGGCATGCTGGTGGCGAGCGCTTATTTCTCCGGTGACGATGACGAGGAAGCCGAAATCCGCCAACTGGCCGAGGCGCTCTACCGGCGCGTCGACTGGCGGTGGGCACAAGGTTCAAGCCCGACCCTGCGGCAAGGCTGGAAGCCAAAGAGCGGCTTTCTGCACTATGGCTGGGAGGGCTACAACGAAGCGACGATCCTCTACGTGCTGTCGATGGCCTCGCCTGACAGTCCAACCTCGGATAACAGCTACGAGGGCTGGACGGCGACCTATCAGTGGGAAAACATCTACGGCTACGACGTGCTGTATGGCGGCCCATTGTTCATGCACCAGTTCTCGCATGCCTGGATCGATTTCGCCGGCATCCGCGACGCCTTCATGCGCGAGAAGAACTCGGACTATTTCGAAAACAGCCGCCGCTCGACCTATCTGCATCGCGACTATGCGCGCCACAACCCTTACGGCTATGACGGCTATGAAGAGAACCTTTGGGGACTTTCGGCGGGCGACGGGCCGGGCGGCTTCCGCACCAGCGTGGAGCGACAGCGCCGGCGGTTTTCCGGCTATGCCGCGCGCGGCGCTCCGTTCGGGCCCGATGACGGGACGATCGCCCCTTGGTCCTATCCGGCATCACTGCCTTTCGCGCCGGAGATCTGCCTGGCGGCGCTGCGCCATCTCGGTGATCGCTACCCCGAGGTGATCGACAATTTCCGGCTGCCGAGCGGCTTCAATCCGACATTGGCGAACCGGCGTAAATTCGGGAGGCACGGCTGGGTGTCGGAAGGCCACTATGGGCTGGATCAGGGTATCGTGGTGATGATGATCGAGAACCATCGGTCAGGGCTGATCTGGAAGCTGATGCGATCCAATCAGCATATCCGTCGCGGTCTGCACAAGGCCGGATTCAATGGCGGCTGGCTGTCTCAGCCGGCAAGCCCGGCGTCAGGTGGCGGCAATGTCGCGTGACCGGACCAGGACCACCGCCTTCCCCGTCGACAGCAACGACATCAGTCTGATCGCGAGCGCCCATCCGCCGCACTGGAAGAACCCGCAGCCGGACGGTCCCTACAACCTCGTCGTCATCGGTGCCGGGCCGGCTGGGCTGACTGCCGCCTACGAAGCGGCCGGCCTCGGCGCAAAGGTCGCGCTCATCGAGCGCAATCTGATCGGCGGAACTTGCGTCAATGTCGGTTGCATCCCGTCCAAGTCGATCATCCGCACCGCAAGGCTTTATGCCGACATGCGCGATGCCGAGAATTTCGGCGGCGACATGCCGGACCGTCTTCACGTCGACTTTCCGCGCGCCATGACGCGGATGCGGCAGATCCGGCAGCGGATCAGCCGCGCGGATGCCGCCGATAGGCTGGTTTCCGAAGGCATCGACCTTTATTTCGGCGAAGCGCTGTTTTCCGGACCGGACGCTGTCACGGTCGCCGGACAAACCTTGCGTTTCAGGAAGGCGCTGATCGCGACAGGCGCGCGCCCGAGGCTGCCGACGATTCCAGGCCTTGCCGAGGCCGGCTATCTCAGCAACGAGACCATGTTCGAGCTCACGGAGTGCCCGAAGCGGCTTCTGGTCATTGGCGGCGGACCGCTCGGCTGCGAGGCGGCGCAGGCCTTCTGCCTGCTCGGTGCCAACGTCATCCTGGCGCAACGGGAACCGATGTTCCTGCCCGGCGAGGAACGCGACGCCGCCCAGATCCTTTCGGACGCGCTGGCGCGCGAAGGTGTCGAGGTTCGCCTCAACACCGAGGTGGTAGCGGTGCGAACGGAAGGCGGCAAGAAGCTCGCCGACCTGGTGTGCGACGACATCACGACAACGATTTCCGTCGACGAGATCATCACCGGCATCGGCCGATCGCCCAATGTCGACGGCCTCGACCTGGAAAACGCCGGGGTGGCATACGATGCCGACGGTATCAAGGTGGACGATTATCTCCGCACCACAAATCCGCACATCTATGCGGCGGGCGATGTCTGCCTCGCCTACAAATTCACCCACACCGCCGAGGCCACAGCTCGCATGGTCGTGCGCAATGCCCTGTTTCTCGGACGTAGGAAACTGAGCGAGCTGGTCATTCCGTGGTGCACCTACACCGATCCGGAGATCGCCCATGTCGGCCTCTATCCGGCGGAGGCGCGCCAGAACGGCATCCCGGTCAAGACTTATACGGTGCTGATGCACGATGTCGCCCGGGCGGTCATGGACGGCGAGGAGGAGGGTTTCGTCAAAATCCACGTCAGGGAAGGGTCCGACCGCATCCTGGGCGCCACGGTCGTCGCCAGCCATGCCGGTGAGATGATCAATGCGGTGTCGCTGGCCATCAAATCGGGCATGGGATTGCGTGCGCTGGCCGACGTCATCCATCCCTTCCCGACGCAGGCGCTAGGCATAAAGATGGCCGGCGACGCCTATCGGCGGACAAGGCTCACCTCATCATGGAAGCATCTGGCTGGCCGCTGGTTGGCGTGGTCCAGGCGATGGTGACATTCCGGCAGCCTGCCGCAGCTGGTGCATCGGACATTCGGCGACGATGCGGCGCTTGACGAAAGCCTCGTCGACCATCTCGGATATCCGCCAAACGTCGACGCCATCCAGAGGTTAGCCGGCTCTATATTTCCGCGGATCCTGCGGGCCCTGCCGACCGCAACTCCAATTTCGTGGCTGCCCTGTCAGAGTGCGTGCAGAAGTTCTTGCCGAATGGGCTCGAGATAGGTTTGCGGATGCAAGCGTCCCCAAACATGGTCGCGCTCGGTCAGATGCTTAGCCTGCTCTATCCAGCGCCTTGGCGCATCGGGGTCCCTGACCTCATGCCAGTCGTCGACGATAATGACCGGCAGACCCTGATAGAGCGGGTCGAGCGGCGAGGTCTTGGTGACGACGATGCAGCCGAGATAGAACAGCTCCCATGTCCTATGGCAGTCCAGGCCGTTGCCTTCGGTGGACAGCACAAGCGGGTATTGCGAGTACAGTTGCCAGATCGAGCGCTGCGAGACGCGTTTCGCCAGGAAATCGACATGCGGACATCCGCGCAGGGCATCAAGCAGTTCCCGGCGCTGTCTCGAGCCATTGCTGATGCTGAAATCAGAGAACAGTCTGGGCGGGCGGCGGTCCACATGATCCTGCCGGGCGCGTATGATTTCCAGTTGCTTCACAAGCCCTTCCGGCGTGGCGAAGGACCGAGGCGTGTGAAGATCGAGCCCGATCGGGAAAGGCTTGACCCTGGGGTGAGTGCCGTCACAATTCTGGCTGTACCAGGAGACCAGGAAGGGGTTGGCGAGAAGCTGGTCGACGGTGTCCTTCGCCAGATCCGACGGCACCGAAGCATCGCCATCGGTCGTCAGCAGCGTGAACGGTGCCGTGATCGTCGGCAACACGATCCTGACGAACGTGTCGAGATCACAGGTTTGCGCATCCCTGGACAAGGTGCTCAGACGCAGCCAGACGATGCCATGTGCGCCGCTGTAATGCTGGCGGAAAAATGCCTCGCTCTGTGTCGATGCGGTTGACGCGTTGCGATACCAGCGCGGCCCGGCGAAATCGCAGAAATGTCCGATCCCCTGCGACCACAGCACGGGCGGAACGCCAAGAAATCTCAGCGCCCTGGAATAGACGGCTCTTTTGACTGCCCTTCGCAACCTGCCCATGGGCAACTCCTAGCGCGGATGCCAATACCGTTGCAACGTGCTGCCCGACATATTCGCCTTGAGCGGAACATAGGCCAAAAGTTTCCCCGCAATACCCATTCCGGCTCCGGAGAACCCAACTTACGACAGGCGCAGCCGCCGGCGAGGCAGGCGGCGATCTACAGACTTGATTATGACAAAGGTCGAAGGGCTTGCGGTCGGCGCAGGCCGCACGTCTCAATCGTGCAATTCCCGCGATATCGGCGGCCCCACCGAAAAGCCGGAGAATGTGACCTCGAAGCCCTCGCGTTGCGGCGAACAGCACATCATGCCGACATCGACCGTCCTGGAGATCGGAAAGTAGGCAAGCCGCACAGGCTTCCAGTGGCCGTCGGAAGCATCGAGATACTGGACACGGATCGTTTCGGCGTGACGGGTCAGCCGGATCCTGACGCCGCCCGGACCGGCATGAATGGCGACCAGCGACCAGTCTGACGTGTCGTTGGTGACCACGACGGAGAAATAGGCAAGGCCGTCGGTGTACTCGATACCGGCCTTGATCCAATGGGTTTCGCTGAGCCGCACCATCAGCCCCGCCTGATCATAAAGCACCTCGTAGTCGCCTTTGACGGTGACCTCGGCGGTGAAATCGCCTTCGACGGGCCGGTGCAGGAAGTGGCCATTGTCGCGCCAGAAACCGTAGAAGGTCTCGCGCCAGAAATCGGTCTCCTTGCCGGTGCGCACACGAACGCTGTCGCCGTCGATAGAATGGTGCGGCGGCGGGTTAAGCCAGGTCAGGTCCTGCACTGTCATCCTTCGCGCCGCTCCAATCCAGATGTGCATGGCGGGGTTGCCGGCGTGGCCGGCAGTGACCGATCAGCCCGGCTGATCGGTCGACGGCTGATCAGCCCGCGAATGTATAGGCCGTCTTTACCGTGGTGTAGAACTCCGCCGCATAGTGGCCCTGCTCGCGCGGCCCATAGCTCGAACCCTTGCGGCCGCCGAAGGGAACATGGAAATCGACACCCGCCGTCGGCAGGTTGACCATCACCATGCCGGCCTCCGAATTGCGCTTGAAGTGCGTGGCATGCTTGAGGCTCGAGGTGCAGATGCCGGAGGTCAAGCCGAAGGGCGTGTCGTTGGCGACGGAAAGCGCCTCGTCATAGTCCTTGACGCGAATGACGCTGGCGACAGGCCCGAAAATCTCCTCGCGCGAACTGCGCATGGCGTTGGTCGCCTCGGTCAGCAACGCCGGCTGCAGGTAGAAGCCCGGCGTCTTGCGGTCGAGCCGCTCGCCACCGAAGGCGAGCGTGGCACCTTCCCTGACACCGATGGCGATATAGTCCTCGTCCTGCTTCAGCTGCGTCGCGTCGACGACAGGACCGATCTGGGTCTGCGCGTCGAGCGCATCGCCGATGACCAGTTTGCTCATGCGATCCTTGAGGGCGTCGACGAAGCGGTCGTGAATGCCGTCAGCCACAATCAGCCTGGACGAGGCGGTGCAGCGCTGGCCGGTCGAGAAGAAGGCACCGTTGAGCGCGCAATCGACGGCGATCGCGAGGTCGGCATCGTCGAGCACGACCAGCGGGTTCTTGCCGCCCATTTCAAGCTGGAACTTGCGCATGTGTTCGATGCTTGCCGCAGCGACGCGCTTGCCGGTGCCGACCGAGCCGGTGAAGCTGATGGCGTTGACATCGGGACTGTCGAGCATCGCCTGACCGACGACCGAGCCCTTGCCCATGACGAGATTGAGCACGCCCTTCGGCAGGCCGGCGCGATGCAGGATGTCGACGATGGTCCAGGCGCTCTCGGGAACTAGCTCCGCAGGCTTGAAGACGACGGTGTTGCCGTGTGTCAGCGCCGGGGCGATCTTCCAGGCCGGAATAGCGATCGGAAAATTCCACGGCGTTATGATGCCGACCACGCCGACCGCCTCGCGCGTCATCTCGACGCCGACGCCCGGCCGCACGCTCGGCACGACCTCTCCGGTCAAACGCAACGTTTCGCCGGCAAAGAAGTCGAATATCTGGGCGGCGCGAATTGTCTCGCCGATGCCTTCGGCCAGCGTCTTGCCTTCCTCTCGCGCCAGATTGCGGCCGATCTCGTCCTTGCGCGCCAGAATCTCGTCGGAGGCCTTTTTCAACACCGCGTGACGCGCCAGCGGACCGGAGCGGGACCAAGCCGGGAACGCTGCCTTGGCCGCAGCGATCGCC
>NZ_RZQA01001199.1:0-1418 GCF_004022915.1 Mesorhizobium sp. M7A.F.Ca.US.006.04.2.1 | reverse complement strand
GCCTTCGGCCGCCCACAGCCATCACCACAACCGCGAAATCGGCATCGGCATTGCTGCCGGCGTCGGCGGCTTCGTCCTCGGCAGCCTGCTCGCCCAGCCGCGCACCGTCTATGTCGACGAAGGCGGTGGCTCGTGGCATGTCCGCCGCTGCTACGATCGCTATGCCAGCTACGACGCAGACTCCGATACCTATCTCGGCCACGACGGATATCGCCACTATTGCCGTCTCTGAGGGGAGGAGGACCCGTTCAGCAACAGAGGGGCCCATGCGAGCCCCTCTTCTGTTGTCTGGATGGTAGCGGTGCGTGCTCCATCGGCCGCTTCAGCGCAGAACTGAAGGGATTGGTCCGGCGACAGATCGGACAGTGTACAGAGATTTTCCGAGCGTCTATCCTGGACCGCGAAACGCGGGGAGAGACCCTTGGACGAGCAGGACCCCAGGGAAGACCTGGTCGAAACGATTTTCCGCAACGGCACCGTCACCACCGTCGGCATCCTGCTGGCGTTTTCGCTGGGCTTCATCACCCATTGGGCCGCCAACCCGATCCCGTGGCAGACCTACCATCTTGTCGCCGTCCTGCCGATCCTGGCCGGCATTGCCTTGCAGATGCGGGCGCTCTCGCTGCTGCTCCACACGAAATGCCTGCAGCGGCGCATCTATGAACGCGCCAACCGCATCTTCATGGCCGGCCTGATATTCACCGCCTGCGGCGTCGGCATGGCCATCCTTCTCGATTTCTTTGATATCGCGACCAGGAGCGCGCTGCCCGGGGCGGGCTGATCAGTCGGCTCGCACGCCACCGATCATCCTGGTCACCTCGGCTGCCGCATCGCGCACCAGCGGGCCGATCTCGGCCAGCCGCTCCGGCGTCACCCGCACCGTCGGCCCTGACACCGAAACGCCGCCGATCGGCTCGCCGAATTCGTTGAAGATGGCGGCTGCCACGCAACGCATGCCGGGGTGCCGCTCCTCGTCGTCGACCGACCAGCCGCGCAGCTTGATCCGCGCCAGATCGTGGGCAAGCGCCGAAATGTCGGACAGCGTCCTGTCGGTGAAGCGCTGCAGGCCTGCCTTGCGCAGCATGGTTCCGACGCGCTCCGGCTCGAGATGCGCCAGCACCGCCTTGCCGATGCCCGACGCATGGAAGGGGCTGCGCGTGCCCGGCCGGAAGAAGGCGCGGATCGCCTGATGCGTCTCGACCTGGCTGACGAAGACCACGCAATCGTCCTCGGCGACGCCGAGATTGGCGGTCTCGCCGGTTCTCTCCATCAGCTCCTGCATGACGACACGCGCGCGGTCGACCAGCTTGCGGCGGCGCAGGAAGGCCGCGCCCATACGGTAGGTCTCGACGCCGATCGACCACAACTGGTCTGATGTGTCGAATTCGACCATTCCGTGGTTTTGCAGCGTCGTCAGC
>NZ_RZQA01001198.1:0-1420 GCF_004022915.1 Mesorhizobium sp. M7A.F.Ca.US.006.04.2.1 | reverse complement strand
CCGACGACATTGCCGGCGACATCCACCAGCGGACCGCCGGAATTGCCGTGGTTGATCGGCGCGTCGATCTGGATGAAATCGTCGAACGGGCCGCTATGCAGGTCACGGCCGCGCGCCGAGACGATGCCTGCCGTGACGGTGGTGCCGATGCCGAACGGGTTGCCGAAGGCCAGCACCTGGTCGCCTGGCATAAGCTTGTCGGAATCGCCCCATTTGACGGTCGGCAGGGGTTTGTCCGACTTGATCTTCAGCACGGCGAGATCGTTCTTGGCATCGCGCCCGACAAGCTTGGCCGGAAGTTCGGTGCCGTCGTCGAGCGTCACCTTGATCGAAGAGGCCCCATCGATGACGTGATTGTTGGTGACGATGGTGCCGTCGGAGGCGACGATGAAGCCGGAACCCAGCGCCTCGGCGCGCTGCGGTTGCTGTTGCGGCGGCGTCTTGGGCGTCGGCATGCCCTGGTCACCGAAGAACTGGCGGAAATAGTCGTCGAAAGGCGAGCCGCCGTCGAAAGGAGAGGCATCGCTCATCGTTTCAGGCTGTGCCTTCATGACGGTGGTGACCGTCACCACCGCCGGCTTGTCGGCGGCAACGATGGGTGCGAACGAGCCATTGGGCGCAGTGATGCCGGCAACAGGTGTCTGGGTGGTCGGAACGGTGTTGCCCGCGCTTTGGGCGAAAGACATGACGAAGGGGGATATGATCAGCGCAGCGCCCAGCAAGGCCGCGACGCGATGCCTACGAAGGATATCTGACATGGTCGTTTGTCCGGGCGAGAGTTGATCCAGCGCCGTGGCCTCCCATGCGGGAAATCGGTCATCGGCGTGTCGAGGTTGCAATTGCCCGTCTCGCCTACATGGCAGCCAACCGGATCGACGGCCTTACATCTAGGGCGCGGATTGGCCCGATTTAGGGTTTTCGGGCGACCTTACGAAGATTTAATATCCGCACGGCGGCAGGGTCACAAAGTCGTCGGGTCGCGCCTTGCTGCCTCGCTGGAGCCTTAGCCACCGGCGGTTCGTCCGAGATAGGCCGTAGCAATCTCGCGCATGCGCTTGCCGTCGAAGCTCGGTCCGTGTCCTCCATGACCGATACGGATCGACAGGTCGAGCAGGCGCCGCATCGTACTGATATAGGCGGCCCGGTCGGAATCCGGCAGGTCGTCTATTAGCATGGCGTCGTAGATGGCATCGCCGCTGAAGAACAGTCCGTCGGCCTCGTCGAACAGCGCGATCGAATCCGGTGAATGGCCCGGCAAATGCAGCACGCGAAATTGCCGGTCGCCAAGATCGACGACATCGCCCTCGTCCAGGGTTCGCGTCAACGGCGCGGGCGGGATCCTGTAGTCGGCCGACTTCCATCCGGGCGCCGGCAGTTTCGAGACGGCACCCTCGAGGTCGTGGAACATGTAGGCGTAAGT
>NZ_RZQA01001197.1:0-1421 GCF_004022915.1 Mesorhizobium sp. M7A.F.Ca.US.006.04.2.1 | reverse complement strand
ACCCAGTTCGGGTCGCGCGTCTCGAACACGCCGCCCCAGGCCTCGACTTCGGTCTTCAGATAGTGCGCCCAGCCCTGCGCTAGGTCGAAGCCCATTGCCAGCGGCACCAGCATGACGCGCTTGCCCTTGAGCGCCTGCGCGTACGCAGCCGGCCCCGGATCGTCGGCGGCGAAGGTTGGCGCCACGAAGGCGGTGACAGCGAGCGCCGTGGCGGCGGCCATGAGTGTCTTGATCAGTTTCATGTCGGATCCTTTTGCTTTGGTCGTTGTTATCAGCGGCCGGCCCCAACCGTCCGCCGCAGTTCAGGTCTAAATGTCGCCCTGCTGGGCGGTCTGCTCGTCACGTGGATTGATGATGCCGTCGACGATGATGGCGCCGAGCAGGATCGCTGCCTTGATCAGGTTCTGGTAGAGCAGCGGAATGTCGATGATGGTCATGGCGTTGAGCAGGATGCCGATCAGTGCCGCACCGACCAGCACGTTGCGCACCCCGCCGCGCCCGCCGGACAGGCCGATGCCGCCGATAACCGCCACCAGCACGATATCGTAGAGCAGCGTCGAATTGACGACGCGGGTATTGATCGAATGCAGGCTGGCCGCCGTCAGCAGGCCGGCGACCAGTGCGACGAAGGCGGAAAGCACATAGCGCAGCACCAGCATCGGCCGCACCGGCATGCCGATGTTGCGGGCGGCCACCGGATTATCGCCGGCGAAATAGATATAGCGGCCCCATTTGGTGTAGCGCAGGAACAGGAAGAACAGGAAGGCCAGCCCTGCGAAGACGAAAACCTCGATGGGAATGTCGAGGAAGCGCAGGCCACCGAGCAACTCGACCCAATGGCCCTGCGGCACCGGCACGGCATCCTGCGTGATCAGTTGCGAGCGTACATAGCCGAAGACGAAGGAGCCTGTCGCCAGCGTCACGAAGATCGCCGGCACGTCGGCATAGGCGACGAGAAAACCATTGAGCAGGCCGATGGCCAGCACACCGGCCAGCACATAGGCGAAGGCAAGCCCGTCCGGCGTCCCCGAATTCAGCAGTTGCAGGTACCAGGCGACCGACATCGCCATGATCGCGACGGCAGAGAGGTCGATGCCGCGGCCGATGATGACCACGGCCATGCCGAGCGCAAGGATGCCCAGCACCGACACGGAGCGGACGATGGCGACGAGATTGTTGGGGTCGATGAAACCTGGCAGGCCTATAGCCGCTGCAACGAACAGCACCACGGCGATGGCAAAGACAATGCCTTCCTGGTTCAGGCTCCTGAAATTTGGCCAGCCGATGGTGTTCATGTCTGCGTTTGCCCCGATGGCAGCGCTGCCATCCCTGGGAAAGAACGCTAATCGGCCCAACGCCGGTTCGTCAAATGAATCCGCGCCCGGAACCCAGGCCGGCTGCGATATTTATCGAGTGGACGC
>NZ_RZQA01001196.1:0-1423 GCF_004022915.1 Mesorhizobium sp. M7A.F.Ca.US.006.04.2.1 | reverse complement strand
GCCCAGCAAGTCGTGACCTGTTCCACTCACCGCTCCTTTACGTGACCCGGCAGACAAAATACCACAGCCATGTCGATAGTGTCGGCTCCTCCATTATGATTAAGGTGGCGGGTTCTCCCCACCGCATTTCGGAGTTAGCCCTTTTGACGGTATGATTGCATTGCGTATCAACGGGATGCGCGGATGGGTTATTTCCCATTTCGACCGAGCCTCCGTTGTTGCGCCGACGCAGGCGGGCCGAAGCTTTCAACACATCGACTTGCCCGGTGCGATGTAGTGTCGTTCGATGACCAACACCGCCTCCCCTTCCCTCTGATGGCCTCCATCGATTACCAAAATCGTAAATCCGCGACCTACAGTGCCAGTCGCTTCGTCCGGTCTTCGTTGAGCCCCCAGCCGATTGGATATCGCTCTGCCCAAGCACTCTTGGTTCCCCTTGAAAGATCATAAATGAATCGTGTGGCAGGCCTGAGCATCGAGTAGCAACCATGGGCCTCGTGCTACGGGTGACCGGCGCCCCCGACCCGAAATCGTTGCTCGCCCCTCTTTTCTGAAGGATACGGGCCCCCTCTGTAGCCCAGCAACCACCCATCATTATGAGGATTGCTTGCGACAGGGGGCGAGCGATGCCGTAACCGCTGAGATCTCCTTCCCGGTCGATGTCAACCACGATCAGCACCGAATGGCCAATGACGACGCCAGCTTCGCGTAGTCCCTGGGCGGCATCGGGATGAGTAGGCAAAAGCCTCCTGGCTTTTTTGTTTCGAGCAAGGCGTCACGAAGGCTGGTCAGCGGTTCTGGCAATCTTCACCATGCGACCTTGCCTCCTGCAAACGGCTAACTCGCAATCGAGCGAACGCTACTAAAGAACGCCTCGACCAAGGAAATTGGTATCTTACAATACCGGCGCAGGCTTGTTGGGCTTTCAGTTGTAATCCTGTGCCGATGATGAAATCATGCGCGCGCTTGACAACGGGCAGGTTAATTCAAGTTCCGCCACCAGGAGGAGAAGCGGTATGACCACTCAGGTTGTACATCGCGTATTCGGTCCCAAGCAGGTCAGGCAATTCAGGGAAGTCTACGAGCGCGCGCGCGTTGTGGAGGCAACTTACCCCGATTCGCACATTGCCAGCAAAGCCGCCAAACGGCTGATCGAGGCATTCGAAGCCGAGATCCAGACTGACGGGACGGTTCTGGATTTTCAGCAGCTATGCGAAGCAAACCCCCTGGGGACCGCCTGAGACCCGGACGTTGTCTGGCGAAGGCTCACGATGAGCCGCTTCATCTGCCGACGTCAGCCATGCCCTGCAGGCGGATCGTGCTTGCCGTTCAAAAATCAAATTTCGGAAGTGGGTCGCCATGCGGAGCGATAGGGGAGCCATGGGGTGTTGGGCGGCGGTGGCTCCCCTATCCTGTCTCCGCA
>NZ_RZQA01001195.1:0-1423 GCF_004022915.1 Mesorhizobium sp. M7A.F.Ca.US.006.04.2.1 | reverse complement strand
GTCATCGGGCAGGCGAGCGGCGACCGCATTCCGGTGATTGCCGGCCTGCCGCAACCGCGCGACGAGGATCAGCTGAAGGCGCTGGGGGCGGCGGCGGCAACGACCGGTGCTGTGGCGCTGTTCCATGCGGTCGGCATCACGCCGGAAGCGATGACGCTCGATGAGGCGTTCCAGGGTCATGCGCCTGACGAGACGATCCGCATTACCCGTGCCGATATCGACCATGCGCTGGCCAGGCTATCGAGCGTGCCGGATGGCGCGCCGCTGGCGGCCGTGTCGCTCGGCACGCCGCATTTTTCGCATGAGGAATGGATGCGACTGTTGCCGTTGCTGCGCGAGGCAGCACCGGGTAGGCGCATTCCGATCTATGTCAACACCGGCCGCGCGACGCTGACGCGATTGCAGGAGGAGGGCGCGCTGGCCGGTATGGAGGCGTTCGGCCTGATCCCGGTCGCCGATACCTGCACCTATGTCACATCGATCCTGGAACGCCTCGATGGCGTGGTGATGACCAATTCCGGCAAATGGGCGCACTACGCACCCGGCAATATCGGTGTGTCCGTCGCCTTCGCCGAGATGCGGGATTGCATCCGCTCTGCTGCGGCCGGGCATGTTGTGCGGAGCGCGTCATGACGCGACCGGTGGAACGAACCGGCACTTTCCAGCTGGCCGGTGACGCTGAGGGTCAGGCGCTGGTGTTTTCGCAACCGCTCAGCTTCTGGGGCGGTATCGATGCCGAGACCGGCGAGATAACAGACCATTCGCACCCCGGCCTCGGCCGAAATGTCGCCGGCAGGATTTTGGTCATGCCGAGCGGGCGCGGCTCGTCGTCTTCATCCTCGGTCCTGGCCGAGGCGATCCGCAGGGGCACGGCGCCGGCCGGTATTCTTCTGGAGCGGCCGGACCCGATCCTGGCGGTCGGTGCCATCGTTGCCGAATTTCTTTATGACATCCGCATGCCGCTGGTGGTGTGCGATATTTCGAACTTTGTCTCCGGTGATCAGATTGATATCGGCATCGGCAAAGACCGCGGGCCGATCATCAGAGTTCACCCCGCCATCAATCCGGCAGAGCCACGCCGCCAATAGGCCGCCGCCAGCGTTTGATCGCGACCAAGCCCCAGCGTGTCGCGCCAACATTCGCGCACGATCTTGGCGGCAGCGGCTTCCGCCGCGAACCAGCCGAAGGCCGAACCGTCCTGCGGCCACGCCACCGAGCGGACAGCCTCGGCCAGCAGTCTGTCCTCGCCCGCCGCCACGCCATCCCGTGTCAGCCAATGAACCTCGATGCCCGTGCCATTGTTGATCGCTTGTCTTTCACCATCATTGGCGATCTCGACGAAGGCGACGCCTTTTGTCCCGGCCGGTAGCGTCTCCAGCAGCCGAGCCAGCGCCGGCAAGCCGGTTTCATCGGCGCCCATGAC
>NZ_RZQA01001194.1:0-1425 GCF_004022915.1 Mesorhizobium sp. M7A.F.Ca.US.006.04.2.1 | reverse complement strand
TTTCGAGGGCGGCCCGGTTCTCGACGCCAAGGGTGCGCTGATCGGCATGCTGCTGTTCGGGCCGCGCCACCGGGCGCTGGTCATGCCTTACGAGACGATCGAGCGGGCGGTTGCGACGCTGCGCGAAAAGGGCCATGTCGCGCGCGGTTATCTCGGCGCCGGCCTGCATCCGGTACGCGACCGCGACGCGCATGGCGCGATGGTGATGAGCCTCGATGACGATGGTCCCGCCAAGGCCGCCGGTCTCTCTCTCGGCGATATCATCGTGGCGTGGAACGGTGAGGCGGTGCATGGCCCGCGCGACCTGATCCGCAGGCTCGGACCAGACAGTGCGGGCGCTTCGGTGACGCTCGGCGTGGTGCGCGGCGGCGAACAGCGCGATGTCGGGCTGACCATCGGCGAAAAGCCGCTGAGCTGAGGGCATCCATGGACACGCTCACCAGCGACCGGATCATGCATGACGGTGCCGTCTCGCGGCGGCTGGTGGTGCTGATTGCGCTTGGCGATGCGTCGCGCGCCGAGCGCCTGGCGGCCTCGCTGGCCGCGAGCGATGACCTGCTGCCGGTGGTGGCCGGCAGGGCTGACGTCGCCATCGTTGACGACATGAGCGGCGGTGCCGTGCCGGCCGCCATTCCCCGGGTTCTGCTATCGGGAGGCGCCAATGGCGAACGGCCCGCGGGCGAGGTGTTGGCCGTCCTCGAAACGGGCGCGGACGATTTGTTGATCGCTGCGGCGGCGCGGCTGGCGGCGGCCGGCTATCGGGTATCGGGCGAGCGCAGAACCGGACGCCATGAGGATTTCCATACTGGCGATGGCGAGCCGTTCGAAGATGAAGCCTCCGACGAGCATGCCGTCCGTCCTTCGCTGTCGCCGCGCGAGGCGGAAGTGCTGGCGCTGCTGGCCGAGGGCGCACCCAACAAGGTGATCGCGCGGCGGCTGAACATTTCCGTGCACACCGCGAAGTTCCATGTCGCCGCAATCCTGATCAAGCTCGGTGCCGCCAACCGCACCGACGCGATTGCCACTGCGATGCGGCAGGGGCTGGTGCTGGTATAGTCATAAACCCTACGCTGCGTAACGCGGTGTCCGGCGTGTCGGGTCTTGCGCTGTGGTCGCCCGCCGCGCAAAGCTTGGCGTCTGACGTGTTGCAAGGGAGGCGCAAGGAAATGTCGCTCAAGGGAAAGACGCTGTTCATCTCCGGCGGATCGCGCGGCATCGGGCTGGCGATCGCGCTGCGCGCGGCGCGCGACGGCGCCAATGTGACGATCGCGGCCAAAACCGCCGAACCGCATCCGAAGCTGCCCGGCACAATCTATAGCGCGGCAGAAGAGATCGAGCAGGCCGGCGGCAAGGCGCTGCCCGTGCTGTGCGACATCCGTGAAGAGGCACAGGTGTCCGAGGCGGTCGCCAGGCCCGGGGAAACGT
>NZ_RZQA01001193.1:0-1426 GCF_004022915.1 Mesorhizobium sp. M7A.F.Ca.US.006.04.2.1 | reverse complement strand
TGCCTTGGCAATTGCAAGCGGCGCCTCAGCGCCGCGATCCTGCGCGACGGCTGCTGGAGCTATGTCTTCGGCGACCTGACCGCGACCAGCGGCGCCGACCTCGTGACAGGCGCAAAGCTCTTCGCCACCTCGAAAGATGGCCTGATCCCGTGGCGTGGCCGCCCCGATAGCCTCAAGCGCGGCCTCGTGGCCCGCATTCCACCCATCGACATGCTGAAGGATTGACCATGACCACTTCCGTATCCCGCGTTCCCTGCACCGTCGTCACCGGCTTCCTCGGCGCCGGCAAGACGACGCTGGTCCGCCATCTCCTGGAAAACGCCGGCGGCAAGCGCATCGCCATCATCGTCAACGAATTCGGCGACATCGGCATCGATGGCGAGATCCTCAAGGGATGCGGTATCGACACCTGCCCCGAGGAAAACATCGTAGAACTGGCCAATGGCTGTATCTGCTGCACTGTCGCCGATGATTTCGTCCCGGCGCTCGACCAAATCCTGTCGCTGACGCCGAAGGTCGACCATATCCTGATCGAAACCTCGGGCCTGGCACTGCCCAAGCCGCTGGTCCAGGCCTTTCAGTGGCCGAGCGTGAAAAGCCGGGTGACCGTCGATGGCGTCATCGCCGTGGTCGACGGACCGGCATTGGCCGAAGGCCGCGTCGCCAACGACATGGAGGCCCTCCAGGCGCAGCGCGCCGGGGACGAGACGCTCGACCACGACGATCCGGTGGAAGAACTGTTCGAGGACCAGATCGCCTGCGCCGACCTGATCATCCTGTCGAAGAGCGACCTGATGGACGCCGCCGGCACCGCCCGCGCCAATGCCATCATTGGCGAACACTCCGCCCGCGCAGTGAAGATCGTGCCGACCTCGCATGGCAAGGTCGATCCCTCCGTGCTGCTCGGGCTCGGTCTCGCCGTCGAGGACGACATCGAGAACCGCAAATCCCATCATGACGGCGCCTTCGACCACGAGCATGACGACTTCGACACCTTCATTGTCGACATAGCCTCGGTCGCCAATCCCGATGAACTGGCAAAACGCGTCGCCACGGTCGCAGAAGAAGAGAACGTGCTGCGTGTAAAAGGCTTCGTCGAGGTCGGCGGCAAGCCGATGCGGCTGTTGCTGCAGGCCGTCGGGCCGCGCGTCAATCATTACTATGACCGCGCCTGGACCGCGCAGGACGACCGCCGCTCGCGCCTCGTCGTCATCGGCCTGAAAGGGCTGAACCGCCCGGCGATCGAGCGTATACTCGCCGGCTGATTTCGGACACGGATTGCGATGCACATCCTAACCACGACATCCGCCTCGCTCGACGACCTCGCCGAGCCGGTCGATCTGCGGCAGACGCCGGCGGATATCGTGGCGCTGTCCTTCACCGACAGCGACCTCGCCGGACTGGCGGCGGCGTGGAGGACCGATGC
>NZ_RZQA01001192.1:0-1426 GCF_004022915.1 Mesorhizobium sp. M7A.F.Ca.US.006.04.2.1 | reverse complement strand
GAGCTGCTTGTCGCCGCGACGGTGCCGTCGCCCGGCGCTTTTGTCCCGTCCGCCGGCATCCTGATGGGCCTGTTCGACCTAACGCCAGCCGAGGCGCGGCTGGCGACGAACCTGAACGCGGGCCAATCGCTCGGGGTTGCGGCGGCGGCGAGCGGGATCACGGTCAAGTCGGCCCGCACCTATCTCGAGCGCATCTTCCGCAAGACCGGCACACATCAGCAAAGCGAGCTCGTCGCGCTGCTCAAGACCGTCCACCCGTTCCCTGCTCATTGAAGACCTTCGACCCAGGGCCGAATGCTGTTGCAGCGTACAACTGGCGGGCGAGCACCGGCAACGCGCGCGGCATGTGGCAACGCTGCAACAGAAGGGGCCGGATCGTACGCATTGGCCGGCGAAATCCGACCGATAGTCGTCATGTGACGACTGTTCATCCCCCCGCATCCCCCGACATTCTTTCCGCGAAGCCGATCGAATCGGCGGAGGGGTTGCATGGTGGACCGTCTGTTCAGGCTCGCGGCGTTGGCCGCGATGGTGTCGTTGGCGCTGGTGGGGGCGGCGGCGGCGCAATCGGTCTGTGTCGCGGTTAGCGGGGCTCCACCGAGCCCGAGCGGGACTGCACTAGGTGCAGACTCGCTCGCCTGCGGGGTGGGCGCTGTGGCCAGAGGCGGCGGAACATCGATCGGCACTGGTACGGGAAACTTTTCGGGTGTGGGCAATGAAAATAATGTAGCCGTCGGCAACGGTGCTGGCGTCAGCGTGTACGGCAGCGGCAATGCCGCCTTCGGTTACTTGGCGGGCAACGCCGTAGCCGGGGGCAGCGACGGAGCGGGCGGCCTCCGCGATGGAAACGATAACATCGCCATCGGAAGCCAAGCAGGCTCCATCGTGACTGGCAGCAACAACATCGCTAGCGGCATCCGGGCCGGGCGGGAGGTGACTGGTAGTAACAACATCGCTACCGGCTTTCAGGCCGGGGGGGACGTATCGGGCCATCAGAACATCGCCAGCGGCAGCAATGCCGGGGGGGCCGTAAGGGGCGATTATAACATCGCCAGCGGCAACAACGCCGGCGCATTCGTGACGGGCAACTACAACATCGCCAGCGGCGCCTTCGCCGGCGACACTGTGATTGGCGACTACAACGTCGCCATTGGCGACTCCTCCGGCCTATATGTGACGGGGAGCAACAACATCGCGTTCGGCCGGAATGCCGGCGGCGGAATTTCCGGCGCGCCCCTGACGATGAACGATTCGATCTCGATCGGCTCCGACAGCGCGGCGGGTTTCGACAATTCGGTGGCCATCGGCGCCGGCGTGAAGACCACGCGGGCCGGCCAGGTGGCGATCGGCGACGGCGCCGCCACCTACACATTCGCCGGCGTCAACAGCGCCGCCAGCAAGGCTGCGCAGAGCGGCCCGACCTACC
>NZ_RZQA01001191.1:0-1427 GCF_004022915.1 Mesorhizobium sp. M7A.F.Ca.US.006.04.2.1 | reverse complement strand
TCGTCGAAGGCAGCCGCTTCTCGATGCGTGTCATCGAGGATACGGCACTCGACGCTTCGTTCTGGAAGGATTTTCGCGAAACCGCCGAACTCGTTTCGGAAGGCAACAGCACGCGGGTGACGCTCAGCCAGACCGATCGCTATCGTGGCGTTGCCTTCCTGGTGTTCCGCTATTTCGCCCTGCGCCGCGAATTCTCCAAGCTGCAGCGCTGGGCGCGGACCGGAAAGTATCGCAAGGGCGGCTGGTTCGAGCATCCGCTCAGTCAGGTCGGCTTTGCCGGGCTTTCGGCGCTGATCCTGTGGCCATTCTTCGGCCTTCACTTCGGCGGTTTGGCACTGGCCGCGATCCTCACATCGGTGGTCGCCCTGCATGAGCTTGGCCATATGGCGGCGTTCCGGCTGATGGGCCACAATCGGGCGCGGATGATCTTCATTCCGCTGCTCGGCGGCATCGCCATTGGCGGGCGGCCCTATGACAGCCGTTTCGAAGTGGCTTTCGTGGCATTGATGGGCGCCGGCTTTTCGGCCTTCCTGGTGCCGATCGCCATCGCCGCAAGCACCTTTGCCGGCGCGGAAGGTCACCGGCTGGCGGCGGCCCTGCTGGCGACCCTGGCGGGCTTCGCCGCACTGTTCAACATCGCCAATCTGGTGCCGGTGTGGAAGTTCGACGGCGGCCAGGTGCTGCGCCAGATCTGTCCGGGACCGGTCGCGCTGGCGCTGGCTTCCTTCTTCCTGCTCTCGGCTTTCCTGGCCGTGGGTTGGCAGGCCGGCTTTTCCGCCACCTTCCTGCTCGCGACGGGAGCGGTGTTTTCGCTCCTCAGCCTGCTGACGATGAGCAGTGGGGTGAAGCCGCGTCACGAGCTGAAGCCGATCCGCACCATCGACCGGCTGGCCATGGCGGCGGCGTTGCTGGCGGTGTTCGCCATCCATGGCTATGGCGTGTTGTGGGCCTCTGCCCAACTGATTTGAGCCGTACCGGATCCGGAAGATCAGCCGGCTTTGCGCTCGGCT
This sequence comes from Mesorhizobium sp. M7A.F.Ca.US.006.04.2.1, assembly GCF_004022915.1. Lineage (NCBI taxonomy): Bacteria > Pseudomonadati > Pseudomonadota > Alphaproteobacteria > Hyphomicrobiales > Phyllobacteriaceae > Mesorhizobium > Mesorhizobium sp. M7A.F.Ca.US.006.04.2.1. The sequence continues at coordinate 417 of NZ_RZQA01001191.1, read as the reverse complement.
TCGACAGGCAACGCCGTGGCGGGACCGAACACATCCTCGAAGGCGGATTTCAACGCCAGGTCAAGATCGGCCATGGTCAGGGGAAGGCCTAGATCGACGAGGCTGGTGACGCCGTGGTCCTGCACGCCGCAAGGCACGATGCCGCTGAAATGGTCGAGATCGGGCTCGACATTGATGGCGATGCCGTGAAAACTCACCCAGCGCCGCAGCCGGATGCCTATGGCCGCGATCTTGTCCTCCGCCGGCGAGCCGTCCGGCAGAGCAGGGCGATCCGGCCGCACGACCCAGACGCCGACCCGGTCCTCGCGGCGCTCGCCCCGCACATTGAAAGCGGCAAGCGTGCCGATGATCCACTGTTCGAGCGCCGCGACGAAGGCGCGGACATCCTCGCGCCGCCGCTTCAGGTCGAGCATGACG
>NZ_RZQA01001190.1:0-1428 GCF_004022915.1 Mesorhizobium sp. M7A.F.Ca.US.006.04.2.1 | reverse complement strand
CTTCGGGCGCGGCCTGGCGCAGCTTGGGCTCGCGCGGCTGCGCCGGCTGCAGCCTTGCGGGTTCTTCCTCGCGGCGGGTCAGTCCGTTGGTCAGGCGCTTCAGCAGGCCCATCGGTCCGCTGTTGTTCTCGTGGTCAACCGGGCGGCTCTTGGCATCCACCTCGGCCTTGACGACGGGCGGGAAGTCCTCGACGCGCGGCATACGCTGAGGCGCCATGGCAACAGGCTGCGGGGCTTCGCGCAGCATCTCGCGCGGCTGCGGGGCCGGCTGCATCTGCTGGACCACCGGCTGCGGCATCGGCTGTGCTGGCGGCGCCTGGAAGATCTTGCTCTGTGGGCGGAAATCTTCTGCCTGAGCGACAGGAGCCGGGCGCGCCTGCGCCATCGCCGCGGCATTGGCTTCGGCCAGCTGGATGGCTTCGGCGACAGGGTCGACAGCGCGTGGCTCGTAGGCCGCCTGCTGGACAGGCGCCGGGCGAGCCTCCGCGATCTGAGCCGCCGGGCGGCTGACCGGCTTCGGAGGCGCCGTGCGGATCGAGATCGGCGCAGCGGCGATTTCAGCCGCCGATTTGTCGATGCCGGTGGCAACCACCGAGACGCGGATGACGCCTTCGAGTTCCTCGTCGAAAGTGGCGCCCAGGATGATGTTGGCGTCCTGGTCGACTTCCTCGCGGATACGGGTCGCCGCTTCGTCGACTTCGAACAGCGTCAGGTCGCGGCCGCCCGTGATCGAGATCAGCAGGCCCTTGGCGCCCTTCATCGAGGTCTCGTCGAGCAGCGGGTTGGCGATCGCCGCTTCGGCGGCGGCCATCGCGCGGCCCTCGCCCGAAGCCTCGCCGGTGCCCATCATCGCCTTGCCCATCTCGCGCATGACCGAGCGCACGTCGGCGAAGTCGAGATTGATCAGGCCTTCCTTGACCATCAGGTCGGTGATGCAGGCGACACCGGAATAGAGCACCTGGTCGGCCATGGCGAAGGCATCGGCGAAGGTGGTCTTGTCATTGGCCAGCCGGAACAGGTTCTGGTTGGGGATGACGATCAGCGTATCGACGCATTTCTGCAATTCCTCGATGCCGAAGTCCGCGGTCTTCATGCGGCGCTGGCCTTCGAAGTGGAACGGCTTGGTGACGACGCCGACGGTGAGGATGCCCTTTTCGCGCGCTGCGCGCGCAACGACGGGAGCAGCACCGGTGCCGGTGCCGCCGCCCATGCCGGCTGTCACGAAGCACATATGGGTGTTGGTCAGGTGATCGAGGATTTCATCGATGCACTCTTCCGCCGCCGCACGGCCGACTTCCGGCTGCGATCCCGCACCGAGCCCCTCGGTGACGTGAGCGCCGAGCTGGATCAGGCGGCCTGCCTTCGACATGGTCAGCGCCTGCGCGTCGGTGTTGGCCACCACGAACTCGACGCCGCGCAAACCGGCGG
>NZ_RZQA01000118.1:0-10488 GCF_004022915.1 Mesorhizobium sp. M7A.F.Ca.US.006.04.2.1 | reverse complement strand
GCTGGACCAGGCATGGTTGGAATTCATGCTCTCAGCCTTCGGCCGGCAACGTCACCACAAAACGCGCGCCCTTGATCTCGCCGGGTTTGGTGCCGGGGATGTTCTCGGCGGTGAGCGTGCCGCCATGGGCCTCGACGATCTGCCTGGATATCGACAGGCCAAGGCCCGAATTCTGGCCGAACGCCTCGCCGGCCGGCCGATCCGTGTAGAAGCGCTCGAAGATGCGGTCGATGTTGTCGGCGCGGATGCCGGGGCCATTGTCGTCGATGGTGACGATGTTGAACTTGCCGGCACGCGCCAGCGACAGGCTGATGTGGCCATGATCCTCGGGAACGAAGGAACGGGCGTTCTCGATCAAATTGGTGATGACCTGGCCGATGCGCAGATCATGGCCGACGACGACATAGCCTTTGACGCCCTGCGGCAGTTTGGCGGCCTTGAACTCGATCTCGACCGCCTTCTTGTTGCGCGTCGCTTCGCGCGAAACGGCGACCAGATCGGTGATGAATTTCTTCAAATCGACCGTTCCCGCATCTTCACGCGCGAGTTCCGCGTCCAGGCGCGATGCGTCGGAAATATCGGTGATGAGCCGGTCCAGCCGCCTGACATCGTGCTGGATGATATCCATCAGCCGGCCGCGCGAATCGTCGTTCTTGGCCAGCGGCAGGGTCTCCACCGCGCTGCGCAGCGACGTCAGCGGGTTCTTCAGCTCGTGCGAGACATCGGCCGCGAAGCTTTCGATCGCCTCGATCCGGGCGTAGAGCGCGTTGGTCATGTCGCGTATGGCGATCGACAGATTGCCGATCTCGTCCTGGCGGTCGGAAAAGTCGGGGATCTCCTCACGGCTCTTGACGCCGCGCCGCACTCGCACCGCCGCCGCCGACAGCCGGCGCAGCGGATTGGCGATGGTCGAGGCGAGCAGCATCGACAGGATGGCGGTGACAAGGGCCGCGATGCCGAAGACGCGCAGGATCGCCTTGCGCTCGGCGGCGACGATCTTGTCGATGTCGCCGCCTTCGGTCGACAGCATCAGCACGCCCAGGACGGCACGAAAGCGCTGGATCGGCACCGCCACCGAAACGATCTGCTCGCCCTGCTCGCTGACGCGCACGATGGTCGAAGGGCTGCCGGTGAGCGCCTTGACCACTTCCGGGAAAGCGGCGCCATTGCCGCCCGGCTGCTCGTGATAGACCGGCAGCTCGGTGTTGCGGAAGAAGTCGAAGACAAATTTCTGGATGCGCTCGACCAGATCGGGCTCTTCTTCCTCGACCGGCGGCAGGTCGTAGCGCAGGATCTGGCCACGCGAATAGAGGTGGCGCGAATCGAGCAGCAGATTGGCGTCGCGGTCATAGATGCGGGCGCGGGTCCTGGTCGGCGAGATCAGCCTTCGCAGCACCGGGGCAACACGCTCCGGGTTGATGGGGAAATCGAGATTGTCGAGCTGGTCGGAGCCCGGCCCCAGGCTTTCGCCGGCCTGCAGTTCAAGCAGCTTTTCCGGGTCGATGCTGATCGAATCCGTCTCGACCGTCGCCGAAGCGGCGATGGCGCCGGCGATGATCTCGCCCTGGGTCATCAGGCTTTCGACGCGGGCGTCGATCAGCCCGTCGCGGAAGGTGTTGAGATAGAGGATGCCGGTCACCAGGACGGCGAGGCCGGCAAGGTTGAGGAACAGGATACGCCGCGTCAGGCTGGAAAAGATGTGATGGCCAAGGAAGCGGCGCATCGGCACCGTGATCTTCGAGACGAAGGACGGCATGATCCGCGACGGCCGCCTGGAGGCGCCCGCCGGTCTTGTTCGCTGTGCTTCCACTGCCATCGAATAGCAGGCCCTGCTACTTATGCTTCGCGGAACCGGTATCCGACTCCGTAAAGGGTTTCGATCATCTCGAAGTCGTCGTCGACGGCCTTGAACTTCTTGCGCAGCCGCTTGATGTGGCTGTCGATGGTGCGGTCGTCGACATAGACCTGTTCATCATAAGCCGAATCCATCAGCGCATCACGGCTTTTTACGACACCGGGACGCTGCGCCAGCGAATGCAGGATCAGGAACTCGGTGACGGTGAGCGTCACCGGCTCGCCCTTCCAGGTGCAGGTGTGGCGCTCCTGGTCCATGACGAGCTGGCCGCGCTCGAGAGAGCGGGCCTGCTGGCTGGGTGTCTTGGCGGCGGCCTCGCGGGCACTGGCGCGGCGCAGCACGGCGCGCACGCGCTCGACCAGCAGGCGCTGTGAGAAGGGTTTGCGGATGAAATCGTCGGCGCCCATCTTGAGGCCGAACAATTCGTCGATCTCGTCGTCCTTGGAGGTCAGGAAGATCACCGGCAGGTCGGACTTCTGGCGCATTCGGCGCAGCAGTTCCATGCCGTCCATGCGCGGCATCTTGATGTCGAGGATGGCAAGGTTCGGCGGGCGTGCCGCCAGGCCTTCCAGCGCCGACGCACCATCCGTGTAGGTCTCGACGCGATACCCCTCGGATTCCAGGGCGATCGACACCGATGTCAGAATGTTGCGGTCGTCATCGACAAGCGCGATTGTTGCCATTTCAAGCGGCTCCCTCATGAGCTGTCCCTTCTGTCGTAGAGAAGGGGCTTTTGCAGGACAAATTAGGTACAAAATGTGGCATAGGCCTTGTCCGCTGTCACGCGCGGCATGCCGGCGGCCACAATCCTACCTCGACAGGGATTGGACGAACGTACATCGCCAATCCTTTGGGCAACCGCCAAACTTTTTGCACATATAAACGATTTAAACAACTTTCAAAATATTTAAATCGATTAATGATTTGATATCATTCGTCTTTTCTGGTTCTGACCATCTCAGCCCGCGTAGTGGGCGTGCCGGGAACGTGCCGGCAAAGATGCGGCAAATCCAAGAGGGACACTCGATGTCGGAAGTCGGCAAACGCAATTCCGCCTGCGCGATCGATCATATCGGCCTGAAAACCACCGGCGTGGTGCGCTATAATTTCGGTGCGGCTGCTCTTTATGAGGACTCGATCCGGCGCGGCGAGGCCCGCTTGACCGCACATGGCGCGTTGGTCGCCGAGACAGGCCAGCATACCGGCCGCTCGCCCAAGGACAAGTTTGTCGTCCGCAACAGCGACACCGAACCGCATGTCTGGTGGGACAACAACAAGGCAATTTCACAAGCCCAGTTCGACACGCTGCTCGCCGATTTCCAGACGCATGCCGCGGACAAGGATCTATACGTCCAGGACCTGATCGGCGGCGCCGATGCGGAGCTGAAGCTGCCGACCAGGGTGATCACCGAATTTGCCTGGCACTCGCTGTTCATCCGCAATCTGCTCATTCGTCCCGATGCCGCCGAGCTCGAGCATTTCGTGCCTGACATGACGATCATCGACCTGCCGTCCTTCCGCGCCGATCCCGCCCGCCACGGCAGCCGCGCTGAAACGGTGATCGCCGTGGATCTCACGCGCAAGATCGTGCTGATCGGCGGCACCTCCTATGCCGGCGAGATGAAGAAGTCGGTGTTCACCATGCTCAACTATCTGCTGCCGGCGAAAGGCGTGATGCCGATGCATTGCTCGGCCAACGAGGGTATGGCCGGCGACGCAGCCATCTTCTTCGGCCTGTCGGGCACCGGCAAGACGACACTCTCGGCCGATCCCTCGCGCACGCTGATCGGCGACGACGAGCATGGCTGGGGACCCCACGGCATCTTCAATTTCGAAGGCGGCTGCTACGCCAAGACGATCAAGCTGTCGGCGGAAGCCGAGCCGGAAATCTTCGCCACCACGCAGCGCTTCGGCACGGTGCTGGAAAATGTCGTGCTCGACGCTGATGGCGTGCCGGATTTCAACGACGGAAGGCTGACCGAAAACACACGCTGCGCCTACCCGCTGGATTTCATCCCCAACGCCAGCAAGACCGGCCGCGCCAACCATCCGAAGAACATCATCATGCTGACCGCCGATGCGTTCGGCGTGATGCCGCCGATCGCGCGGCTGACCCCGGCGCAGGCGATGTATCATTTCCTCTCCGGCTACACCGCCAAGGTGGCCGGAACCGAAAAGTGCGTGACCGAGCCCGAAGCGACGTTTTCGACCTGTTTCGGCGCACCGTTCATGCCGCGCCATCCATCGGAATACGGCAATCTGCTGCGCGAGCTGATTGCCCGCCACGGCGCCGATTGCTGGCTGGTCAACACCGGCTGGACCGGCGGCGCCTACGGCACCGGCAAGCGCATGCCGATCAAGGCGACGCGCGCCTTGCTTGCCGCCGCACTCGACGGCTCGCTCAAGACGGCCGAGTTCCGCACCGACCCTCATTTCGGTTTCGAGGTGCCGGTGGCGGTTCGAGGCGTCGACAGCGCCATTCTCGACCCGCGCTCCACCTGGGCCGACAAGGCCGGCTATGACCGGCAGGCGGCAAGGCTGGTCGGCATGTTCGCCGTCAATTTCGAGAAATTCGAAAGCCATGTCGACGCCGTGGTGCTGGGTGCGGCGCCGCGCATGCAGGAAGCCGCGGAGTAATCGCGCCACAAGGTTCAGCTTCGTTGAAAGGCCCGGTTCGATCGGGCCTTTTCTTTTTCGATCCGCCGCGCCATGACTGCGGCATGGCGAGCGACGACAATATCTTCATATCAGGCGATGCGGTGATCCATCCGGGCGACCTGCACGAGGATTTCATCCGCTCGTCCGGTCCCGGCGGCCAGAACGTCAACAAGGTGGCGACGGCGGTGCAACTGCGCTTCGACGCCGCCAACGCAGCGGGTCTGTCGGAGCGCGTGCGCGAGCGGACGATCAAGCTTGCCGGCCAGCGTGCCACCAAGGACGGCGTCATCGTCATCGAAGCGGGCCGCTTCCGCACCCAGGAACAGAACCGGGCGGATGCGCGGGCACGGCTGACGGCATTGGTCGCCAAGGCCGCCGAGCCGCCACCGCCGCCGCGCAAGAAGACGCGGCCGTCGAAAGGTGCCGTGGAACGGCGGCTGAAGAGCAAGGCCGGGCGCGGCACGATCAAGAAGCTGCGCGGCCGGGTGGAGAACGATTAAGCACCGCGAAGCTGCAACGCGCGGGCGGCTTCCAATTCTGGGTTGCAGATGGCAAGCTGCGATCACCCACCACAGCAATGGAGACCAACGATGGGCATGTTCGATTTCGTCAAGAGTGTCGGCAAGAAACTGGGCATCGGCGGTGACGACGAAGCCGCACCCACGGCCGACACACTCAAGAAGGAGCTCGATTCGCACAAGCTCGGCACCGATGGCGTCGAGGTCGTCGTCAACGGCGATACGGCGGTGCTGAAGGGTGTGGTCAAGGACCAGTCGATTTTCGAGAAGGCGGTCATCGCCGTCGGCAACACGCTCGGCGTCTCCAAGGTGCAGGCGGACGAATTACAGGTCGCGCCAGCACCTGGCACGGCCGCCGCCCCCGCCAAGGAGCCCACCTTTTACACCGTGAAGAAGGGCGACAATCTCTGGAAGATCGCCGAGAAAAGCTACGGCAAGGGCCAAGGCGTCAAGAACACGGTCATATTCGAGGCCAACAAGCCGATGCTGACCCATCCCGACAAGATCTATCCGGGCCAGGTGCTGCGCATCCCCGACCTCGCCTAATCGAGGCTACTGCCAATTCGACAAGAGCGGCGGCTTTCGGGTCGCCGTTTTCATTTGATCGTGACATTTTACGGTTCCGAACCATCCAAAAGGCGATCGAATCCGTGCTCGTTCTGCCCAAAGGCGTCCGCCACATGCCGGCCTACCTGTCACGCACCGTGCAGGAAGAACTGGTCGACGAGGTGAGACGGATCGTGCAGCAGGCGCCGCTGTTCGTGCCGGCCATGCCGCGCACCGGCAAGGAGATGAGCGTGCGCATGACCAATTGCGGGCCGCTGGGCTGGGTTACCGACAAGGAGCACGGCTATCGTTACCAGCCGGCGCATCCGCTAACCGGGGAGCCTTGGCCGCCAATTCCGGATGCGCTGCTCGACCTGTGGCGCGAGGTCTCGGGCTATCCGCATCCGCCGGAAGCGTGCCTGATCAATTTCTACACGGCGGATGCGAAGATGGGCCTGCATCAGGACCGCGACGAGACCGATTTTTCGGCGCCGGTCGTCTCCGTCTCGCTCGGCGACGACTGCCTGTTCCGGGTTGGCCAGACCACGCGTGATGGCGCCACCAAGTCGTTCAGGCTGCAAAGCGGTGACGTCGTGGTGCTCGGCGGTGAGGGGCGGCTGTGCTTTCACGGCGTCGATCGGATCTATCCCTCGACCTCGGCACTGCTGAAAAACGGTGGGCGGATCAATTTGACATTGCGACGGGTGACGAAGCCGGCCGTCACAGCTTCCTGAGCGCCACTTCCTCGATCAGGTGGTCGGCCCCCTTGCGCAGGATCAAGTCGGCGCGGGCCCGCGTCGGCAGGATGTTCTCGCGCAGATTCTTCAAATTGATGTTGGTCCACAGCCCTTCGGCGATGGCGCGCGCCGAACCCTCCGACAGCTGCGAGTAGCGGTGAAAGAAGGAGTCCGGATTGCGGAAGGCGGTCTCACGCAGCCGCATGAAGCGGGAAATGTACCAGTTGTGGATCAGCTTCTCGTCGGCATCGATGTAGATGGCGAAATCGAAGAAGTCCGACAGGAAAGGCACGATCTTGCCGTCCTGCGGCAGCTTGCCGGGCTGCAGGACATTGATGCCTTCGAAGATCAATATGTCGGGCCGGTCGATGGTGACGAACTCGCCGGGAATGACGTCATAGGTGAGGTGCGAATAGACCGGCGCGCGGACATCGGGCAGCGCCGACTTGATGCCCGACAGGAAGCGCAGCAGCGCGCCGACATCGTAACTGTCTGGAAAACCCTTGCGCTCCATCAGGTTCTCGCGGCGCAGGACCTCGTTGGGCAGCAGGAAGCCGTCGGTGGTGATGAGATCGACCTTGGGGCTCGACGGCCAGCGCGCCAAAAGCTCCTTCAGCACGCGTGCGGTCGTCGATTTGCCGACCGCGACGGAACCGGCGATGCCGATGATGAAGGGCGTCTTGACCACGTCGACCGCGTTGAAGAAGGCCTGGCGTTGCCGAAACAGCAGCTGGCTCGCTTCGACATGAGCCGACAACAGCCGCGACAGCGACAGATAGATGCGCGTGACCTCTTCGAGATCGACCGGATCGTTGAGCGAGCGCAGGCGGCGGAATTCGTCCGCGCTCAGCGTCAGCGGCGTGTCGGCGCGGAATTGCGACCATTGCTCGGCGGAGAAGAAGCGAAACGGGGAATACTTCTCGGTCGGCGCGAGCTGATCCATCGAGATACCTGCCCTTCCTCGCGGTCAGCCCTTGGGCCGTGACGCCTTCTCGGCGATGCCCGAACGCCGGGTGCGGCCTTCGAGCTCCTTGAGCACGTCGCTCAGCGAAACCCCCGAGAGGCCGAGAACGACGAGCCAATGATATATAAGATCGGCACTTTCCGAAACGAGGGCCTGTTTGTCGCCCTTGACTGCGGCAATCACCGTCTCGACTGCTTCCTCGCCGAGTTTCTGCGCCGCCTTGTCGATGCCGCGCGCGAACAGTTTTGCCGTCCACGAGTCCGGGTCGCCGGAATGGGCGCGTTCCCTGATGGTTTCTTCAAGATCTGACAGCGAAAACTCAGCCATGGCGCCATCTATCTGCTTGTTTAGGCATGATCTTTTCCGAAAACCGGTTCCCACTTTTCGGGATCATGCTTTAGGGCCGATTATTCACAGAGTCCAGCCGCATCGGCAGCCCTGCGGCGGCCATATGCGCCTTGGCCTGCGCTATCGTGTAGGTACCGAAATGGAAGATGGACGCGGCCAGCACCGCGCCGGCATGGCCGTCGCGAATGCCTTCGACCATGTGGTCGAGCGTGCCGACGCCGCCGGAAGCGATGACCGGCGCACGCACGGCGTCTGATATCGCGCGGGTCAGCGCGATGTCGTAGCCGGCCTTGGTGCCGTCGCGATCCATCGAGGTCAGCAGGATCTCGCCGGCGCCGCGATCGACCATTTTCCGCGCGAACTCGACCGCGTCGATGCCGGTCTTTTCGCGCCCGCCATGGGTGAAGATTTCCCAGCGGTCGGCCTCACCGGTGGCGGACACTTTCTTGGCGTCGATGGCGACGACGATGCACTGGTTGCCGAACTTGTCGGCGGCCTCGGCAACGAAATCCGGGTTCTTCACCGCCGCCGTGTTGATCGACACCTTGTCCGCGCCGGCCAAGAGCAGCTTCCTGATGTCGGCGACCTGGCGCACGCCGCCGCCGACGGTCAGCGGCATGAAGCATTGTTCGGCGGTGCGTGCGATGACGTCGAAGATGGTTTCGCGATTGTCCGACGAAGCAGTGATGTCGAGGAAGCAAAGCTCGTCGGCGCCGGCCGCGTCATAGGCCTTGGCCGCCTCGACCGGATCGCCGGCGTCGACGAGATCGACGAAGTTGACGCCCTTGACGACACGGCCGTTCTTGACGTCGAGACAGGGGATGACACGGGCTTTCAGCATCAGCGGCCCTCTATCGTGGCGATGAGATCGTTCAGCAATTGACCGACCAGCGGCGGCACATCGGCCTGCGCGTCGAAAGCCGGGTCGTAGGCGGAGACGGTGATGCCGACGACCGGCACCGCAATCGCCATGGCGCAAGTGGCGTCGCGCAACTGCTCCGGGCTCGGGCCGCCCGAAGTGATATAGCGGTTGGCCTGCAACTCGCGGGGATCATGCACGTCCATGTCGAGATGCATGTGCACGCGTTTGGCGCCGGCGATCTTCAGTCTTTCGGTCGCCTGGGCCACCCCGGAGCATTCCGTCCGCACGATCGGCAATGTCTCCAGCAGCCGCTTCTCGTCCGGATCGAGATCGCGCGCGTTGACGAGCACGCAACGCGACGGATCGATCGGCTTGAAGCCGGGAATGGCCGAAGCCATCGGCCTCCAGCACAGGCCAAGCACCGTCGCCAGCGCCATGCCGTCGAGAAACCCGTACGCCGATGTCTCGGGCGTGTTGAGGTCGCCATGCTGGTCGGCCCAGATGATCGCATCGGCGTCCTCGCCGGCGACCGCACCGGCTGATGTCAGGCAGTTTCCCGCAAGGACGATGGGAAACCGGCCGGCGTCACGGGCAAGGCGAACCTCGGTCGCAACCGCGTTGCAGACAGCAAAGCCGGTGGCGATCTCGCGCTCCTGGATGTCTCCGACCCTGCCGATGTCTTCCACCGTAACGTCATGGCCGGCCATGGTCAGCGCGTCGACGAGCCCGCCTGATATCAGTGCGTCCGGGCCCTGGCCCATGCCGCCATGGTAATGGCCGCTGTCGTAGGAGGCCAGGATGATGGAGATTTTCACGTCCGCGTCTCCGCCCTGCCCTGCAGGATCGCCAGGGCCTCGGCCGGATCGATGCGGCCGTCATAGAGCGCGCGCCCGGAGATCGCCCCTTCGAGCTTTTGCGCATCGGGCATGGTCATGCGCACGATGTCGGCGATCGAGGCGAGGCCGCCCGACGCGATGACCGGGATCGATACGGCATCGGCGAGATCGATGGTGGCGTCCCAGTTGATGCCGGTCAAAACGCCGTCGCGGTCGATATCGGTGTAGATGATGGCGGCGACTCCGGCGCCCTCGAATTTCCTCGCCAGTTCGACGACGCCGAGGCTCGACGCCTCGGCCCAGCCCTCGACGGCGACCTTGCCGCCCTTGGCGTCGATGCCGACGGCGACCTTGCCCGGAAACGCCTTGCAGGCCTGTCTGACCAGGTCCGGGTCACGCACCGCCACCGTGCCGAGGATGACACGGGCCAGCCCGCGATCGAGCCAGTCCTCGATCTGCGCCAGCGTGCGGATGCCGCCGCCGAGCTGCACAGGGTTCTTCGTCGCCTTGAGGATGGCGCCGACCGCCGCGCTGTTGACGCTCTGGCCCTGGAAAGCGCCGTTGAGGTCGACGACATGCAGCCATTCGAAGCCCTGTTGCTCGAAGGCCCGCGCCTGCGCTGCAGGATCATCGTTGTAGATGGTCGCGGTGGCCATGTCGCCGTGCTTCAGGCGCACGCACTGGCCGTCCTTGAGATCGATGGCGGGGAAAAGGATCATCCGTTCAGGCGCCTTCCACAATGGCGAAATGCGATGTCGAATAGAGACGTCGGAACTTCAGCGCCGCCTGGTATTCGGGCGAATGGAAGCAGGCGAGTGCGACCGCGTAGCTCTCGAACTCGATGATGACATGGCGATTGCCCGACGACCCTTCCGGGCTCGACGACTGACCGCCGCGGGTCAGGAATTTTGCGCCATATTTGTCGAAAGCCGCTTTGTTGGCGGCAATGTATAGCGGATAGTTTTCCGGATCGGTCACCTCGACCATCGCCATCCAGTAACCCTTCTTGCTCATCGGTTTCCCCTTTGCTTGAGCATGATCTCGGGACAAACGGGACCGTTTGTCCGAGAAAACCGGGGTCCACTTTTCGGGATCATGCTCTAGGGCCTCCAGCGCAGGAAATTGGTGATCAGGGCGAGGCCCAGCGCCTGGCTCTTTTCCGGG
>NZ_RZQA01001189.1:0-1431 GCF_004022915.1 Mesorhizobium sp. M7A.F.Ca.US.006.04.2.1 | reverse complement strand
GTCGGGTGGTGGCGCCGGGGTGGCCGCCATGCCTGATATGGCTTGAGCCGCGTTGTGCAACACGACACGGGAGAGCCGGTTCAGTCCGGCCATGTCGGTCACAGAAGGCATCATGATGATGTCGGAGACATCGACGTAGGGAGCGGTGTCGCCGGAGGCGAGCGTCGAGACCATGATCTTGGGCAGGCCGAGCGGCAGGGCGCGCATGCCCGACGTGACGATCGATGTGCCACCACCGCCGCCGATGCCGATCATGGCCGCGATGTCGTTGCGCGATTGGGCAAAGCGGGCGAAGGCGATGCCCATCGCGGCGACAGCGGCGCCACGATCATTGCCGCCGAGCACGGCGTCACGGCCGCCCGGATGATGGTCGGCGATTTCCCTCGCGCTGATATCGACCGGGATGGTTGCGTCGCGCGTTCCGACATCGACACGACAAACGAGGGCGCCCGCAGCAGTGATCGCATCGGCCAGGAAGGCGAGTTCCTCGCCCTTGGTGTCCGCGGTACCCACCACATAAATACGCTTCATTGCGCTCTCCCAATCCTGGCAGGCGCGATGCCGCCCCCATCGCTCATTGCCCGGGCCACTTGACGATGCGGACCATTGCAAATTTTTGAGACGCGCGTATCGTATTGGTATGAATGTCTCACGTCAACAATCCGCTGCGAGCGACGAGGCTGAACGGGCAACCGGCCCAGTGCCCGAACGTGGGCCGCGCGCGCGGACCAAACGGCTGATGCTGGAGACGGCAACAAGGCTGATGCAGGCGGGCGTCACGCCCTCAGTCAGCGAGGTCGCCGAGGCGGCCGAGGTTTCCCGCGCCACCGCCTATCGTTACTTCCCGAGCCAGTCGGCACTGGTGCAGGCCGTCGTCGACGAGGGGCTGGGGCCAATCCTCACCTGGCAATCGACCTCCGCCGATGCCGAGCGCCGGGTCGCCGAGCTGTTCGACACGGCCATGCCGCGCATCGAGGCCTTCGAGGCTACGTTCAAGGCAGCACTGAAGCTGTCGCTCGATCAATGGGCGCGGCGTCAGGCCGGCACGCTGGGCGGTGAGCCCGCCTTTACGCGTGGCCACCGCATCGACCTGCTGAAGGATGCGCTCTCGCCGCTCAAGGGCCGTTTGCCGCCGCGCGACTTCAAGCGGCTGGCACAGGCGCTGTCGCTTATCTTCGGCGTCGAGGTGCTGATCGTGCTCAAGGATATCTGGGGGCTGGACAGCCGCCGGACGATGTCGGTCGCACAGTGGGCGGCCGGGGCGCTGGTGCGTGCGGCAGTGGCGGAATCGGTCGATGAAGGAGGCAGCCTCGATCCGAAGGCAGTCGTGAAATAGAGCCTAACTGGTTCGACCAGATTGGCATGCACACTACTGATCTTAGCGGTTGGGTGGGGTATTGGACAATACCCGATCATATCACTGAGTAGGAA
>NZ_RZQA01001188.1:0-1436 GCF_004022915.1 Mesorhizobium sp. M7A.F.Ca.US.006.04.2.1 | reverse complement strand
GCGCTTCAAGCCGGCGTCATCGACGCCGGTGCCGCGCCCTGTCCACTTTTCCGCGCCGCCGCCGAACAGGGCTGCTGAGATGGCAGCCGCCGGCGTGGTGTTGCCGATGCCCATCTCGCCGAAGCAGATAAGGTCAAGATCCTTCGTCACCGCATCATAGCCGGCCGAGACCGCCGCCAGAAAGGGCGCTTCGTCCATTGCCGGACCTTGGGTGAAGTCGCCGGTCGGATGGTCGAGATCGAGCGGGATGACGTCGAGTTCGGCGCCGGCTATGCGGGCAAGCTGGTTGATGGCGGCACCGCCGCCAGCGAAATTCGCCACCATCTGCACGGTGACTTCCGAGGGATAGGCCGACACACCTTGCGCGGTGACGCCGTGGTTGCCGGCGAAGACGAAAACCTTGACGCGGTCGAGTTTCGGCATGTCGCGGCCCTGCCAGCGCGCCAGCCACGCGGCGATGGTCTCGAGCCGGCCGAGGCTGCCTTGCGGCTTGGTCAGCGTGTCCTGGCGGCGTGCGACCGCATTGGCCGCGGCATCGCTGCCAGCCGGCAGGTCGAGGCAGGCGGCGCGCAATTCACTAAGGGACTTGAAGGACATGGGGGCAAAGTCTCCGAAAAGGAATCAGGCCATGGGGATCAGGCCAAAGGGATCAGGAAAGCGCTACGGAAGCGACGAGCAGCACCGCGATCTCGCTTGCCTGCTGCAAGGCGCCGATCGTGTCGCCGGTCTGGCCCTCGATCTGGTTGAAGCAAAGGGCGCGGAATGCGGCAAACAGCAGGCCAAGCAGGATCAGCGCGAAGACGGCGCCGCCCAGCCCGAGCAAGAGAAGCGGGATCGCGCCGAGCAAGGCGCCGGCCATGGCGGTTTCCTGCGACACGGTGCCGGCGTCGACCGAGAGGCCGTCGACGCGCGCTGGAGGCAAGAGATGCATGAAAGCGCCAAGCAGGCCGCGCGAGGCCGCGTGTGCGGCCAGGAGGGCAAACAGGGCCTGTGTGGGATCGACGAACTCCGACAGCGCGCTCCAGCGGACCAGCAGCGACAGAGCCAGCGCCGCCGCACCATAGGCGCCGATGCGGCTGTCGCGCATGATCTCAAGTTTGCGGCCGCGCGATTTGCCGCCGCCAAACCCGTCGGCGACGTCGGACAGGCCGTCCTCATGCAGGCAGCCGGTGGTGAGCAGGGTTGCCACAAGGGCAAGTGCGGCCGCCGGCCCCATGGCAAGGCCGAACCGTTCCGCCGTGGCAAAAACGATGGCGCCGATCAGGCCGACGACGAGACCGGCGATGGGGGCGGCCCAGATCGCCGCGGCAAGGCTGCGGCCGCGAAAATCGAAGACGGGCAGCGGCAGCCTGGTGAAGAAGACCAGGCAGAGCGCGATGTCGTCGACGACCTGTCGTGGTGAGAGGGCCAGATTCCCGAATTTCATGCTCTAGCCC
>NZ_RZQA01001187.1:0-1438 GCF_004022915.1 Mesorhizobium sp. M7A.F.Ca.US.006.04.2.1 | reverse complement strand
GTCATGAACAGGGCCGGTACGGCCAGCGTCGGCAGGCGGTCGGCATGATCGCCGTCGGCACGAGCGAACAGGCGGTAGGTGCGGGCATAGCCTTCCGGGTCGACCGCGCTCAGTGCGGATGCCGTGTTCCGCGCTGCCGCCTCCAGCTCGGTCGGCACCGGATCGCCGAACCAGCGCGCAATGGTCTGTGCCGTGCCGGCCGTATCGCTGCGCCCGTTGAGCGCCACCGCGCGCTGGCGAACGGCTTCGGCCAGTTCAGGTGGCCGCCGGAACACGGCATTCAGGGAAACGATGCGGCGGACGCGCTCCGGTGCGCGCAGGGCCAACTCCTGGGCAACGAGCGCACCCATCGAATGGCCGACGACGGACACCCGGTCGAGGCCAAGATGGTCGAGCAGGCGAATGGCCTGGTCGGCGTAGTCGGCCAGTTCCGGGTGCTGCGGCGGCAGTGGCGACTGGCCGTGGCCGAGCATGTCGATCGCGATGACGTCGAAGCTGTCGGCCATGCGTTCGAACTGCGGCTGCCAGATCGCGGCGTTCATGCCGACGCCGTGGATGAACAGCACCGGCGTGCCAGCGCCGGCACGGATGAAGCAGGTGCCATCGAACGTTGTGCCCTGTCGCGCCCAGGTGGAAGCGTCAGCCATGCACGTCCCCAAGCTCCTTGAGGTCCTGATAGCGATCGCCGATACGATGATGCGGGCGACCGCCGATCGACGCACCAAGCGCCACCACCAGTTCGTCCGGCGCCGGCGCATCGCCGATCTGGAAATGCACGGTCAGGTAATGCGAGCGCCGTCCTTCGTCATTCTTGTCCATCAGTGGGATCATGATCGGCGTGTTCGGCCCGCCGCGCAGGTTGGTGAAGGCAAGATAGGTCTTGGCGCCGACGGCGCGGCGATAATGATTGCCAAAATGCAGCGTGTGGATCAGCGCCGAGGCATGCTCGATCTCGCCAGACGTGCCGCAAATGGCCGCTTTGCCATAGCCCTCGATCGCCTCGCCGGAACCGGCGACGGCAATGATCTCGCGGGTCAGGATCTCTCCGAGCACCGGCGCGCAGGCGCGGATTTCGGGCGACAGATCGTCGGTGAAGCCGCGTCCCGCCCAAGGGTTCGTCAGCACCGCGGCGACGCCGATCAGGCGCAGCGGCCGCGGTGCAGCCTTGCCGCCTTCGATCAGCGTGTTCTCGGTATAAGTCACGATCTTGCGGATGGCAGGCTGCATGGAATCCTCGGGTCGGCGATCCCAGGGACCGTCCGATCCCTGTATCATCTTATGGTATACCATGCTATGGAGCACCAAGTACCTTGTCAACCGGGCATGGAATCTGTTTTCGTGGCGGTGCAGGAGCCAAGACATGCCCGACGACAACCCTCCCATCGACCGCAGCGCCAAGACCTTGAGAACGCTGGCGCTGGAGCGCATGCGCGCAGCC
>NZ_RZQA01001186.1:0-1438 GCF_004022915.1 Mesorhizobium sp. M7A.F.Ca.US.006.04.2.1 | reverse complement strand
CTTCTGGTAGGTTTCAGCCGTCACCTCAAGTTCTTCGAGCGTCGGCTCAGCACTCGTCCCGTCTGCTTTGGCTTCAATGCCGACGCTGTAGTCGTGCCGTGACCGGAACTGCTGCGCTTTTGCCATGGCCTCATTCATTTGAGTTCGCAGCTGCTGAAGCCGCATTTCCAGCCACGCGCCTCCTTCCTTGGCTGCGTCAGTCTTGGTTTCGATCTGCTCACGTACGAAGGCATCGGCCGTGGCGTTCGCAATCCTGGCTGCGCCCTCGGGATCAGGAGAGGTGAAGGATATGTCAATCGCGTAGGAAACGCCGACTCGGCGGACGTCGAGGCCGTTGCGGAAAACCAACATGCTCCGACGGAACTTCTGAAAATCGGTCAGCATGGGGGGTGCGGCAGGCTCGCTAAGAGCGAAATGCTGCAGCCAGGCGCTTTTCCGCAGCCCCAAGGCGTCAAGCAGGACAGCTCCGGTCTTCGTCAATCTGTCCCGCAAAGTCGGAGACTGGGAACGATTGAACTGCGCATCGTCGACGAGTTTCAACTGGTCGAGCACCATCGCTGCGATTTTTTCCGACTGCATTACAGCGATCTGGCTTTCCACCTGGGCAGTATCCAGTGACAGATCCACTTCGCCGCCCTCCTGCAGGTGTTGCGGCAATTTCGGCTCGATCAGAATCTGCGCGCTGGCGATGAAAGTTGGGTCGGTGCTCGAATTGTAAAACCCCGCCAACAAGAGAGCCATGGCAAGGCAGGCAATGATAGTTCCAGCGTAGCGGCGCAGAAATTCGGTAATGTCGGAGAGCCCAATGAACTCTTGGCCGGCGGAAGCCTGCTGGTCCGTCATCGAGGGCCATTGATTGGTGAACATGCGATTCATTCAGCTTCTCCTGCAGGCATACGCAGACACCCAGAGCAGCCCGCTCCATGCAGGCGGCCGTTGCATTTGGCCGGTCTTTGCATTGAAAGCCGAGGCCCCGCGATCCCAGACTGCTGCGGAAGATTACTCCCGTGATCCGGAAGGTAAATGCCGCCAATTGGCGTATGCGAAACTTAGGACCCGTGGGGCGGTAGAACGCGCGGCAGCGCTGCTCTCGCGGCGTCGACAAATGACGTCTGCTGTTCCAGCAAGGCCTGCCGTCCGCGGATGATCGCCAGGTTCTGCTCGAGAGTACCGATCTGCGCGGACATGCGTTCGGGACTCTCTCCATTTTCCATCGCTTCCAGGGCGAACGCAGCACAGTCCGTGAACCTTTCCACGCAAGGGCGCAGTGCCGCGATTTCCTTCTCGATGTCCATCTGAATGACCTCCAGAAGACTGGTCAGGCGACCGAACCGCCGTTGGTCGACATTCTGGCCGAATGGGAACCTGAATGCGGTCAGCGGCATGTTGCAGCCATCTTTCTCGTTGCACGCGAGAGGGGACGCACCTTGCAGAATAC
>NZ_RZQA01001185.1:0-1444 GCF_004022915.1 Mesorhizobium sp. M7A.F.Ca.US.006.04.2.1 | reverse complement strand
GTGGCTGGCCTATCAGGGACGCCTGTCCGTCATCGATCAACGTCCTCGCCACAGGATCGTCCTGGTGCCGGACGTGAACCCATTGTTTGAGTCCGTTACGACCCCGTGGATCGCACGGCTCCTCGACCGCGTGACGGGCCGGTAACTGGGCATGGAAGGCATCGACCTCAGGCGTCTACGCTATTTCATCGCGGTTTGCGAGCACGGCGGCTTCTCCCGTGCGTCCCAATCCATAGGGGTCGCCCAACCGTCCCTGACGCGACAAATTAAGCTGCTCGAAAAGGAAGTCGGTATCTCGTTGATCAACCGAAGTGGGCGCGGTGCCGAGCCCACGGCCGAAGGATGGTTCCTCCTCGGCCAGTCGCGCCTGCACATCGATGGGCTCGATGATGCGGTCCGCGAGGTGCGCCAGCGCTCGGACAAGCTCAAGGGCGAAATCTCGCTCGGCATATGCCCGACGATGGTGCCGCTGTTTCTGGAGGACATCCGCAATTTTGTTGAAGCCCAGTATCAGGGTGTCACGCTGAATGTCGTCGAGGCCTACAGTGGCGACCTTGCCAGTCTCATGCGCTCCGGCCGGCTCGACGCTGCACTCACCTATCGGCCCAGCGCGCCGGATCAGCTCGACATCCTCAATCTGTTTGCCGAGCGCCTCGTGCTGGTAACCGCTTATGCCCGCGCCCAGGTCGACGCGCCGCGCCAGTTGGGAGACATCAGCCGGTTAAAGTTGATATTGCCGAGCGAAATCCATGAATTGCGGCGGATCATCGATCGGGTCTACCGCGACCGGGGCATCGCGCTGCAGCCGGAACTCGAGCTCGATTCGCTCGGCGCCGTAAAAGCTGTCGTCGCGGACAAGACCACCCAGTACGCAACCATTCTGCCCCACTCGAGCGTGACGCGCGAAGTGGCCGGGCACGTGCTGAGCGCTTATGCGATCGCTGACAGCGCCATGGTCCGCACGATTGCCGTCGTGCGGCCTCAGGGAGGCAGTCCCCGGAACGTGGTGCTCACCGCCTTGATTGATGAAGTCCGTCGGCGGGCCGGACGGATCAAGAGATCCATGGACAGCGCCGACGCGGTCTTGTTAGGGCAGGGATAGAAGGACGGCCGCTTTTTGTCGTTGCCTCAATAACGGAATGTTATACGCTAGGCCTCCGCGGAGCGTAGGGAGCCGTTTTGGACCTTCGACAGCTAAGATATTTTTCCAAGGTCGTCGAGAGCGGCTCGTTCTCGAAGGCCGCGACACAGCTCCATGTGGCGCAGCCCGCTTTGAGCCAGCATGTCAGACACATGGAAGAGGAGCTTGGCCTTCCTCTCCTGCATCGCGGGCCACATGGCGTGAGTGCGACCGAAGCGGGCACGCGGCTGATGGTGCATGCCAAGCGCATCCTAGCCGAGTTTGCCGAAATTAACGACAGCGTGAGGGGCGCCGCCATAGCTC
>NZ_RZQA01001184.1:0-1445 GCF_004022915.1 Mesorhizobium sp. M7A.F.Ca.US.006.04.2.1 | reverse complement strand
CGCCGCTCACCGCCACGGCCGCCGATTGCAGCCAGTAGATGCCGATCGGCTTCTTGTAGCGCGAGGCATCCTGAAAACGGATGTCGACATAGTCGGAGGTTTCGACCATCTGCTTGGTGGCCTGGACAAAACGGGCTTCGTCGCGGTCGATGGGTGGAAGGCTCGCCAGTCCGCTGAACGTCATCAGCATGCTGAACAGAAAGAGAAAAAGATAGTTCCTGTTCATCGCGGAGCTTTCCGGATCTGATCTGCGGGATGGCCCCGTCGCGGCGCCTCAGGCCCTGCCCTGCGCGGCGCCTCAATACGCCAGCCCAAACGACGAAGCAAGGATTCGCAAACGCCCTCCGCGCGGGCTGCAAAACCGGAAAGCACTTTTGCTGACGCTGGACCTTTGTCTGGCGCGATCAGACGCAAAACCGGAAACCACTTTTGCTGATCGCGCTTGGATGCTAAACGCGCGCGTTCATGCACGCCTGAGCCACAGCGGCCGGACGCTTTCGGGAATAGAAAAAATGCCTGCCTTCAAATCGGATTTCCTGCGCACGATGAGCGAGCGCGGTTTCATCCACCAGACTTCGGATGATGCCGGTCTCGACAATATCTTCGCCAAGGAGACGGTGACAGCCTATATCGGCTTCGACGCGACCGCCAAGAGCCTGCACGCCGGCTCGCTGATCCAGATCATGATGCTGCACTGGCTGCAGCAGACCGGTCATCGGCCGATCGCGCTGATGGGCGGCGGCACCTCGATGATCGGCGACCCGTCGTTCAAGGATGAGGCGCGCAAGCTTTTGACCCCGCAGGACATCGAAGACAATCTTGCCGGTATCCGCCGCAACTTCATGCCCTACCTCAAATTCGGCAGCGGTCCCAACGACGCCATCATGGTCAACAACGCCGATTGGCTGATGGAGATCAACTACGTCAATTTCCTGCGCGATGTCGGTCGTCACTTTTCCGTCAACCGCATGCTGGCGTTCGATTCCGTCAAGCTGCGGCTCGATCGCGAGCAGTCGCTGTCGTTCCTCGAATTCAACTACATGATCCTGCAGGCCTATGATTTCGTCGAGCTCTACAAGCGTCTCGGCTGCCGCCTGCAGATGGGCGGCTCCGACCAGTGGGGCAACATCATCAACGGCATCGATCTCGGCCGCCGCATGGAGGACGCGCAGCTCTATGCACTGACCACGCCGCTGCTCACCACCTCGTCGGGCGCCAAGATGGGCAAGTCGGCTTCGGGCGCGGTCTGGCTCGACGCGGAGATGCTGAGCCCCTACGAATTCTGGCAGTACTGGCGCAACACCGAGGATGCCGACGTCGCCCGCTTCCTGAAGCTCTACACGACGCTGCCGCTGGACGAAGTGGCGCGGCTCGAGCGGCTCGGCGGATCCGAGATCAATGAGGCCAAGAAGATCCTCGCCACCGAGATCACCGCCCTGCTGCAC
>NZ_RZQA01001183.1:0-1445 GCF_004022915.1 Mesorhizobium sp. M7A.F.Ca.US.006.04.2.1 | reverse complement strand
GCCTGGGAACAGGTGCAGCTCCCCTCATCCCTGGATGGCAGCGGACTGCTCAGCCTCTGCAACACAGGGCCGCTGCTTTCCCGCAAGCATATCGTCTGCGTCCATGATGCAAACGTCTGGAATGCCCCGCAGAGCTATTCATTTGCCTTTAGACTTCTTTACAGGAATCTGTTGCCCGCCCTCGGCAAGACGGCGTGCGGTATTTCGACCGTTTCCAACTACTCCTTGGATGAACTGGTTCGCCGCGACGTCATCCCGGCAGAGCGGGCTTTCGTGGCGCCGAACGGCCATGAGCATGCCTTGCGGTGGGAGCCTGAACACTCAGCACAGACGCGGCTGGCGGCCTCGCGGGAAACCGTTGTCCTGATCGGCAGTGCCGCACCTCACAAGAATCTGGATCTCCTCCTGAACATGGCTGATCGTCTTGGCGAAGCCGGACTCAGAATCGCGATTGTCGGCATGTCGGATTCGCGCGTCTTTAGGTCAGGATCCGCCAGGACCGAAGCGCGAAACATCCACTGGCTCGGCCGCATTTCGGATGGCGAGTTGGCGGCCCTCCTCGGGGACTCGCTATGCCTGGCTTTCCCCTCGCTCACGGAGGGCTTCGGTCTCCCAGCCCTCGAGGCGATGGCCGTCGGCTGTCCTGTCGTGGTTTCAGACCGCGCCAGCCTGCCTGAAGTCTGCGGCAATGCAGCGCTGTTTGCATCCCCAGACGACCAGGACGCATGGTTCGACAGTTTCGTGCAGCTTCGCACTTCTCAGGCCCTGCGCGCTCAGATGATGGGCAAGGGAAAGGCGAGAGCCGCGGAATACAGCTGGAGGGCGACGGGCCTGCGTTATCTCCAGGCGATGGCGGCCGCAGACGGCGTCGATACGGAAACGAAGATCGTCAGGGCTCCCGAATTCACATGATCTCGTGAAGTGCCTGGACGGCGTCTAGCGATTCCAGGATCGCGCGGTCGAAGTTCTCTTCTGAAAAACGTCCTGCATTTCTGGCGCAAGCGTGCGGCGCAATGGCATGGCTATTCTCTTCGAACCGTTCCACTGCCTGCTTGAGGTGATCGACCGTTTGAGCCTTGAACAGCACTCCTGTCGGCTCGGAGGATGATCCTAGCCGCTGTACGATGTCGACGGCGCCGCCGCGACCGAAGGCGACCAGCGGCGTCCCGCAGGCCTGTGCCTCGGCCAGCGCTATGCCGAAATCCTCGCAGCCCGCAAACACCATCGCCTTCGCCCGCGCCAGGGTGTCCACATAGTCTTTCCGGGGCAGGTAGCCCGAGAAGGTGACGTTGGGACCGGCAAGCGCCCGCAAGCAGGCTGATTGCTGCCCCTCGCCAACGATGACCAGTCGCCGCGACGGCATTTCGTTGAAGGCCCGGATGACAAGGTCGGTGCGCTTGTAGGGGGCGAGGAAGGACGCTGAAACGTAGTAATCGTCCTTATCC
>NZ_RZQA01001182.1:0-1446 GCF_004022915.1 Mesorhizobium sp. M7A.F.Ca.US.006.04.2.1 | reverse complement strand
CGCCCTTGCCGTCCACCGTCAGTCGCGAGGGATCGCTGAATTTCGCGGCCATCAGCGCTTCGACGGCTTTGGCCCGGGCCAGCGAAAGGTCGAAGTTGGATTTGAAGGCGCTCGACCGACGCGGTTTGACATTATCCGTGTGGCCGACGATCCGGATCGGTCCAGGCTCGTGCTCAAGAGCCGCGGCGATGTCGGCGGCGATGGGCTGAAATTCCGGCTTCGTCTCGGCCCTGCCGGACTGGAACAGCAGCAGATTGTTGATTTCCACGACGATGAAGTCGCCCTTGGTGCCAATGGCCAGTCCGCCGCCTTCGACGTCCTTGGCCAGCGCCGCACGAATACGATCGATCTGAGCGTTGGCCGCCGGTGGGGCGACTTTGGCTGGCTCGACCAGCGGCGCCACGCTGGCGCGCTCGATAGCGACGGGTATTGATGGGTTGAGTGCCAGCAATTCACCTGCGGCGGCGTCGCCTTCATTGGAGATGAAGACCCGCAATGCGAAGAACGCTGCCGCCAGCAGCGCCGACGCTGACGCGGCAACCACCCAAAGCGGCAGGCGGGCCGAGGACTGCGCCATCGTCTCGGCCAAGCCCTGCCAGCGCGGCGAGATGTCTTCACCCGCACGCGTCCTGAAGTAGCGAAGCGTCTCGTAGACGTCGCGTCGAACGCGCTCGAGATTGTTGTCTTCGCGCCTCACGCCGCGATACTGGCCCTCGAACCCCAGCGACAGACAGACATGCATCAGTTCGAGCAGATCGTAATGTGTCTCGGGATGGGCCAGGATCTTGTTCAGTGCTTCGTAGAAGCCTGTGCCGGAGGACTGGGTATGAAAGAACTGCCACGACATGCTGCGTTGCGACCAGTCGTCTTTCCCAGGCCAAGGCAGGTTGCCGATGAGATCGTCGGCTGTTTCGCACAGAACATAACGCGCAATCCGCGCATCCTCTTCGGCAACGTCCGATTTCTCCACCGTCCGGTCGAATTTTTCGATGGCCTCAGCGACATGTTGCGCCAGTGGCTCCGCCTGTCTTTCGACAGGCATCAGCCTGAGTTGCCCAAACAGCATCAGCAAAGGAGCGGCCGCAGCGAGAATAGTGTTTGCCGCGCAGTATCTGACCACCTCGGCGGCGCCGAGCAGCATGCGCTGCTCGATGGGCGGCTTTGATGCGGCGGCCGAAGAGCTGGTACCTGCTGGGGCACCCAGGGCCGGGCCTTGATAGATGACGGTTCCTGATACCCAGCCCGGTGGCCGCACGACGCCAGGATCGAACACGGTTGAATCCTCGATCCTGGAGGTGTCCGCGATGGATTGCTCCGGAACCGGCGGCGGTTTTTGCGTGCGCCGTGGATTTGCGCGAATGACGGTCTTGCCCGCCGGACCGAAGGGGTCGTCCTTCGAGCTCATCGCCGATCACCCGTGCAGGCGGGACACCCGCGATTCTGTCT
>NZ_RZQA01001181.1:0-1447 GCF_004022915.1 Mesorhizobium sp. M7A.F.Ca.US.006.04.2.1 | reverse complement strand
GCTGTCCGACATCATCATATTCTCGGCCTTCTTCGCGGCGTATGCCGTGCTTGCCAAGGCGACCGCCGGCGGACCGACCGGCAAGGATTTGTTCGAGCCCACCCGCGTTGCGGTGCAGACGGGCCTTCTGCTCACGTCGAGCTTCACCGGTGGCCTGGCGATACTCGCGACCCATCGCAGATCGATGGCTGCAACGCAGGCCTGGCTGCTCGTCACCGGATTGCTCGGGGCAGCCTTCCTGTTTCTGGAGGTACAGGAATTCGCGGCGATGATCGGCGAGCAGGCGGGGCCTTCGCGCAGCGCATTCCTATCAGCCTTCTTTGCGCTCGTTGGCTGCCACGGCACCCATGTCGGGCTGGGGCTGCTCTGGCTGGGCACAATGATGGCGCAGCTATGGGTCAAGGGTTTTCGGTCGGATATTTTGCGGCGGCTCCACTGCTTCGGGCTTTTCTGGCACGCACTCGACATCATCTGGGTCGCCATCTTCACCCTGGTCTATCTGTTGGGAGCATCGCCATGACCGACACCGAGAGCAGGCCCGGCGAGATGCAGGACCGCCGCGATTCCGCACCGGGCGAGGAACGTATAACCGAGCACGAAGTGGCTGGAGGGCTGTTGGGCTATGTGATCGGCTACGGCCTGGCCATCCTGCTCACGATCGCGTCATTCCTGGCGGCTCAAACCGATCTGATTTACCAGCCGGCGGTGATTTCGGCCCTGGTGGTGCTCGCTGTTGCGCAGATGGGTGTGCATCTAGTCTTTTTTCTGCACCTGACCACCGGGCCGGACAACACCAACAACATCCTGGCCTTGGCCTTCGGCGTGCTGATCGTTGCGCTGGTGGTCCTGGGCTCGGTTTGGATCATGGCCCACCTGAACGAGAACATGGCCGCCATGACGGCCCATCAAGCCGGAACGATGCCTTAAACCTCGCCCTGCTAGTCTTGGCTGAGGTGAATATGAAGCTGGTACATTGTACCGCCGCGGTGGAGATAAAAGGCTCGTCAGACCTCGTGCTTTGGCTGAACTGCACGTATGGCATCTAGCGCCAAGCGAACGGCATCGATGCCTGAGACGCGGGACTCGATCCGCCTGAAAATCACGCGGCCGTTTCGGTACTCCAGGCCCAACACCTTCCTGTCCCGCCATCGTGACGCCAGTGGCTTGTTGCGCAAGGTGATCGCGACGGCTTCGGGCCCAACATCAACTTTGCCGACACCCAGTTCCGACGCTGCTATCCGCAACCTGGTAAGTTCCAGCAGAACGGTCACTTCGCCAGGCATGTCACCAAAGCGGTCCTCGAGCTCCTCGCTGAATGCATCAAGGTCCAAGTCAGAACGAATACGAGAGAGCCGCGCATAGAGGCCAACACGGACAGTAGGCTCGTTTACATAGCTTTCGGGAAAAGCCCCTTTTGCAGGCACGTTGATGTTGGCAAGTTGCCTGT
>NZ_RZQA01001180.1:0-1453 GCF_004022915.1 Mesorhizobium sp. M7A.F.Ca.US.006.04.2.1 | reverse complement strand
GGTGGAGGAATAGCCAATGAGCAAGAAGGCGCGACTGATCCTGGCGATGGTCATCATCGAGGCCTTCCTTGCAGGCATCTGGCGGTATCTCGCCCGCTTCGGCATGGCCAATCCCGATCGCGTCACAGCCGATTTTCAGGCAGTCGTCGGCCAGACCATGGGAATGGCGATGGGCGGTTTGCTGGGCATCGGCTTCATCCTGTTCCTCGTCGCCGCCCGCAACGATCGCAACGCGGCACAGAACAAGACGCGCCCTTAACTCCCGTTTGCGAAATGCCACTCGATCAGCGGCTTCATGTGCGGTGACAGGCCGACCGGCAGGTCGGCGGCATGGCGGATGATCACTGGCCCGTCGATCTCCGGCTCGGTTTCGGTGGCGACGAAGGCTGAGATGCGCTGGGCGATCTCGTCGGCGGGCGCCGCCGCGTGGTAGCGGCGGAAGATCACCGTGCCACTGTTGCTCGACATGGCATGGTAGCGCTTGCCGCGTTCAGCACCTGACAGGTCGAGCCCTGTTTCCTCGCGCACCTCACGCATCATGTTGAAATCGACATCGACCAGGCCATCGCGAAAATCGACCGGCTCGAATGAGCCGGCGGCAAAATAGACGCGGCCGGCGTTGACCGTGTGCGGACCCATGCGGATCGCCACCAGCGCATTGTCGGCAGCCAC
The DNA here is from genome assembly GCF_004022915.1 of Mesorhizobium sp. M7A.F.Ca.US.006.04.2.1. Classification (NCBI taxonomy): domain Bacteria; kingdom Pseudomonadati; phylum Pseudomonadota; class Alphaproteobacteria; order Hyphomicrobiales; family Phyllobacteriaceae; genus Mesorhizobium; species Mesorhizobium sp. M7A.F.Ca.US.006.04.2.1. Next base: position 781 of record NZ_RZQA01001180.1, on the reverse strand, counting down.
CAGCATGGCATGGGCATAGGCATGCTCGGCGCCCGAATTCTCGCGCCGCTTCCGCCACAGCATGAAAGTCGAATAGTTGACCGCATGGCAGCGGCCGGCGAGACGGTTGTCGCGGTAGGCAAGCTGCGACAGCAGCACCACCATGCCGTCGAACAGCGCCGGATTGGCAGCGATTTCGTGCTGCCAGTTCTCGGCGATCGCCTCTGCATTGTCCCTTGCGAACGGGTGCGGACCGGGATCGAGCCGGACGTCGATGGCGTCGACCGGCAGGATGACGTTGCGTGGCAGGTCGAAACTCATGCGTCAGGTCATGTCCAGCGTGATCGCCACCGGGCAATGGTCCGACGCCTTCGGCCGGTCCCAGCCGGCACGCGGAAACCGCTCCACTTCCTGCCCCGGCGGAAAGATGGTGCGCCAGGGCTGGCCGTTGCGGATGATGTCGGGAACAGCCGTCGCGTTGCTGGCGGCGAGCCCCTTCGACAGCAGGATGTAGTCGAGCTGGCACAGATGCCGCTCTTCCGGTCCGCGCGTGTGGTAGAAACTCCAGCGGTTCATCTCCGGCCGCCGCTCGACGACGTTTTCGCAGAAGCCGCCGGCCGTCAGCACGTTGATGCAGGACAGGGCTTCGTCGACGACCTCGAAGCGATAGCCGTCGATCGCATCGCCGGCCACCTTCACACGCTGGCGGTAATCGTTCATGTCGCCGCAGATTGCCCAGCGTTTGTCGGCGGCATAGTCCTTGCCGAAGCGCTCCTCGATGATGCGCCGCACGGCCTGCGCC
>NZ_RZQA01000117.1:0-10500 GCF_004022915.1 Mesorhizobium sp. M7A.F.Ca.US.006.04.2.1 | reverse complement strand
TCATCCCCTCGTCGACCTTGCCTCCGGCAAAACCGGCAGCGGCCCCGTAGACCACGCCGATGACCACCGCCACGACGCCCGCGAGCAGGCCGATGGCCAGCGATATACGCCCGGCCATCAGCGTGCGCGACAACAGGTCCCGTCCGGTGTTGTCGGTGCCGAACAGGAAATATTGCTGCTTGATCGAGGCGCTCATCGTCACTTCGAGACCGTCCGGCGACTTGCTCTCGATCTTGGTGTCGTCAAAGGCATCGGATCGGTCAAGATAGCGGATGTTGCGATCGTCGATCGGCCTGGTCGACTTGACGGTGACGAAGACCTGGTTGCCTTCCTGCCGCCATTCCTTGATGTCGACCCGCATGCGCTTGATCGCTTCGGTGAGCGCCGTCTCGATCATGTCGGCCTTCGGATAAGCTGACAGGCTTGGCGGCATGCGCACATAGTCGGCATAAATGGTGGTGTATTGATGCGGCACGAACCATGGCCCGAACACGCTGACGACCCCGATCAGGGCAAGGTAATACAGGCTGAACATGGCGGCGCGATTGGCCTTGAGCCGCGCCCAGGCATCCCCCCAGAGCGAACGGCCGATGACGGTGGGGGCGACTGTGGCCGCGATGTCAGTCATAGCGCACTCTCGGATCGACGACCGCGTACATGACGTCGACGAACAGGTTGAAGACAATGGTAAAGATGGCGATCACCACCACCGTTCCCATCACCAGCGTGTAGTCACGATTGAGCGCGGCATCGACGAAATAGCGGCCGACGCCTGGGATGGAGAAGATCGTCTCGACGATGACCGAGCCGGTCAGCAGTGCCGCCGCCGCCGGACCGGTGAAGGAGACGATCGGCAGGATGGCGCCGCGCAAAGCATGCTTGACCACCACCGACCAGTCGGACAGGCCCAGCGCGCGCGCCGTGCGGATGTGGTGGGACCGCAAGGATTCGATCATCGAGCCACGCATCAGCCGGGCGACGATGGCGATCTGCGGCAGGGCGAGCGTCAGCACCGGACCGACCTTGTTGATGAAAGCGCCATCGCCCCACCCACCGATCGGCAGCAGCCTCCAGGTCAGCCCGAACAGGAGTTGGATCACCGGCGCGATGACGAAGGTTGGGATGGTGCTGCCGGCCGTCGCCAGCGCGATCACCGTATAGTCGCCAAGCTTGTTCTGATTGAGCGCCGCAATGGTGCCGAGCACGGAACCGAGCAGCAGCGCCAGGACGAGCGCCGAGGCGCCGAGCTGAACCGAAATCGGCAGCCCCTTGGCGAACAGTTCGGTGACGGTGAAATCCGGCATGTTGTAGCTCGGGCCGAAATTGCCGCGCAACAGATTGCCGAGATAGTGGACGAATTGTAGCCAGAGCGGGTCGTTGAGGCCGAACTGGGCTTCGAGATTGGCCCTGATCTCGGGACTGAGCCCCCGCTCCTGGTTGAATGGACCGCCCGGCGCGACGCGCATCAGGAAAAACGCCATTGTCACGATGACGAACAGCGTTGGAATGGCGGTCAGAAGCCGCCGTAATACGTATCGCAGCATCGGTGCCCCGCTTGATCCAGAGCCGCGCGCGTCCAGTTGGACGGCCGCGCTCCAGCTTTCAAATCTTCGCACCGGCATTGCCGAAATCGAATTCCGGTACCCGGGCCGATGCGATGGCAAACCATCGCCACCGCGCCTGGAGGGCGCGGTGGCTTGGCCAGGGTTAGTCCTTGCTGACGAAGCGCGACGGATGCACGTCCATCACGTTGTCGACGAAGCCATGCAGCTTCGAGGAGACGATATCGTGGTAGCTGTAATAGAGGAGCGGTATCTGGCCGACGTCGTCGACCAGGATGCGTTCGGCGTCGGCCAGTTCCTTCATGCGCTGTTCGGGGTTGCCGCCGGCGGCGGCGGCCTTGTCCATGGCCGCTTCATAGGCCGGGCTGTTGTAGTCCGAATAATTGTTGCCGCTGGCTTTGCGCGAGATGCCGAGGAAGGTTTCCGGATCCTTGTAGTCGGCGATCCAGGCGGCACGTGCCAGATCATAGTTGCCCTTCTGCTCGAGGAAGGAGTAGTGGGTCTTGGTGTCGGTGTTGAGCAGCGTGACGTCGACGCCAAGCGGCTTCAGCTGTTCCTGGATCGCCACCGCAGTGTTCTTGTGGTTTTCCGACGTGTTATAGCGGATTTCCATCTTCAGCGGCTTTTCGGGCGTATAGCCGAGTTTCTCGAGGATCTTCTTGGCCGCATCCTCGCGGTCGATCTGCGGCATGTCCGCATATTTGGCCATTGCCGGCGTGTAGCCTTCGATGCCGGGAGGCACCATTGAATAGCCGGGCAGCATCGAGTTCTGCCAGACTTTTTCGGCGAGGAAGTCGCGGTCGATCGCCATCGAGATGGCATTGCGCAGCTCTACATTATCCCACGGCGCCTTGTCGGTCTTGATCGCATAATAATAGGTGCCGAGATACGGTCCGACGTGGATCTGGTCGCCAAACTTGGTCTTGAGATCGGCGAGCTGTTCAGTCGGAAGGTCGTCGTAGCTGTCCAGTTCGCCTGCCTCGAAGCGCTTCATCGCCGAAGAGCGGTCCTCGGTCGGGATGTAGTTGACGACGTCGAACTTGACGGTCGCCGCATCCCAGAATTTCGGGTTCTTGACCAGCTTCATATGATCGTTGGGAACCCATTCGGCCAGCGTATAGGCGCCGTTCGAAACGAGATTGCCGGGCTTGATCCAATCGGCGCCGAGCTTTTCGATGGAGGCCTTGCTCACCGGATAGGTCGCCTGGTGGGTCAGCATCTCCAGGAAGTAGGGCGTCGGCGCCTTCAGCGTGACCTCCAGGGTATTTGCGTCAATCGCCTTGACGCCCATGTCCTCAGGCTTGCCCTTCTTGGTGTTGACGTCCTCCGCACCCTTTACCGGATACAGCATCGAGGCATATTCGGCGCCGGTCGCCGGATCCTCCAGCCGGTGGAAGGCATAGACGAAATCGTCCGCCGTAACCGGGCTGCCATCCGACCACATGCCGTCCTTGCGCAGCTTGAACGTATAGACGGTTCCGTCGTCCGAAACCGTCCAGCTCTCGGCGGCACCAGGAATGAGATTGGCCTTCTGGTCCTGCATGACCAAGCCCTGGAACAGGTCGCGCAGGACATTGGCTTCGTAAACCGTGGAGGTCTTGTGCGGATCGACCGACTCCGATTCAGCGGCGGTGCCCCTGTTATAGACGGTCTCGGCAAAGGCCTGCGCGTAGAACGTCCCGGCGGCCAGCGTCATCGTCGTGGCGAACACAGTCGCCTTCAGCATGTTTTTCAGCATGAAGTTCTCCCTGTCGGCGCTGCCGTTGGCGCGCCTATTAAGTGTTGACGCCCTGGAGCCGATATCTGACCCCTTTGAGCGCGCCGCTGGTTCCCGTCCTGCGGCTCGTGCCCAGACACTAACGCGGAGAATTTTTATTTCAACAGACTCTCTGGGTCACCCAAAGTAAGGCGGACGAAAGCTATGGTGTGGCCGCTGAAACACCAGCCGAAACCAAAAGCTTGACTTGGTTTCTTCACCTCGACGCTACTTTTCACCGCGAATCGGGAGCCATGCCAGTTTGCCGGAATGTCTTAATGCGTTCTTAAGCAACCTGAGGTTACATTACGAATACCTTCTATACGGTTCGAGCTTCAGACGCGCGGCGGCTATGAGTAACGGAGCAAGTAAATTGCCCAAAATCCGTCAACTAATGCGGAAATTTCAAGAAGAGCGCGGTACCTCTGCGGTTGAGTTTGCCTTGCTTTCACCGATTTTCATTCTTCTTCTACTCGGAATGGTTGCGTACGGTATATACTTCGGCGCCGCCAACTCGATCCAGCAGATCGCAGCGGATGCCGCCCGCACGGCAATTGCCGGGTTGAACCAAACCGAACGTCAAACGCTCGTAGCCAGCTTCGTCACCAACAATGCCGGCGGATATCCCTTCGTGGATGTCAGCAAGTTGACCTACCAGGCCAACGACAGCTCGGCCGATGGAAGCCAGTTCGTGGTGTCCATCCAATACGACGCCCGCAACCTGCCGATCTGGAACCTTTTCCCGGGCATAGCCATGCCCGGGACCACGATCAGGCGCCAGTCAACGATCAGGGTCGGGGGCATTTGAATGCTGCTGCATGCGTGCAATGGGATCGGTCGGCTTGCCCGGTTGATGCTGAGTGACAGGAAAGCGAACTTCACCGTCATGGCGGCATTGAGCGCGCCGGTGGCGCTGGCGCTGGCCGCAGTGGCCATCGACGAAGCCTCGATCTACACCGAGCGCCGCGAAGCGCAGGCAATGGTGGATCTGGCGGCGATCACCGCCGCCTCGAACATGACCAATGTCAATACAGCGGTCGTTACCACGCTGACCGACAACGGCATGCCAGGGGTTGTCGTTCAAAGCTCGGGACAGACGATCGAGCCGGCGGTCGGCAAAACCGTCGTGACGGTCACGCCCGGGCGATATGTGGCATCCGGGGCCAATGTGGGCCAGCGTTTCCAGGCCAGCATAACCCCCTACAATGCCGTCCGTGTCACCCTGAAGAAGATCCCCGCCCGCTATTTCGCGAGTTCCCTGATCCCCACTCCCGTCATCGGCACCCAAGCCACCGCCAGCATGACGCCACAGGCGACATTCTCGGTCGGATCGAGGCTCGCCAGCCTCGATGGCGGTATCCTCAACGCGCTTCTCGGCGGGCTTCTCGGCAGCAACATCTCGCTCAGCGTCATGGACTACAACGCGCTGATCTCCGCGGATGTGAGCGTGCTCTCCTTCGTGGACGGTCTTGCCACACAGCTGAACCTGACCGGCGTGTCGTATTCGGATGTGCTGGCATCGAAGGCGACCGTCGGCCAGATCGCCACGGCCATGGCCAATGTGCCCGGGCTTGGCAACACGGCCAAAGTCGCCCTGCAGACGATCGCGTCCAAGTCGACCAGCACGGTCCAGATCCCGCTCAGTCATCTGGTCGATCTCGGCTCCGTCGGCAAATTGGGCCTTGGGCAAAGGCCCGCCGGCCTCGGCGTCGACGCCAGCGCCTTGGGAATGCTGACGGCCGCCGCCGGACTGGCAAACGGTTCAAAACAGGTCGACGTCGCCCTCGGCGCCACCATTCCCGGGGTGCTGTCGACCACGCTCGCCATCGCCATCGGCGAACCGCCGCAATCCTCGCCATGGCTGGCGGTTGGAGAAGCCGGCACCGTGGTGCGCACCGCGCAAACGCGCATCAAGCTGCTGTTCACCCTTGGGGTCGGCAGTAATCCGAACCTGAGCGGCGGCATCAGCCTGCTGTCGGTCAGGTTGCCACTGAATGTCGAAGTGGCCTATGCCGAGGCCAAGCTGACCGACATCAGCTGCCCGACCGGCCCCGACAGCCTGAAGGTTACCATTGCCGCGAAGCCTGGCGTCGCCGCGCTGAAACTTGCGGCCAGCGATACCGATAGCAACCCCACTGCCTTTGCCGATTTCAGCAACGAACAATCGTTCTCCGACGCCAACATCGCGGATGCCAGCCTCAATCTGCTGCTGCTAAAAATCCCGCTGCTACAGGTGAAGGGTTCGGCTGGGGCCGACGTCACCAACGTCAACCCGACCAACCTGGTCTTCAATAAAACCGAGATCGCTGCCAAGATCATAAAGGCGACGCCAACACGGGACCTGACCCAGACGCTGACCGCGTCACTTGTCAACGATCTGTCGCTCTACGTCGGTTCGCTTGGCATCATCGGGCTTGACCTAACCGCCATACTCGGCGTCGTGAAGCAGCCGGTGCTGGCTTTGTTGAAAACCGTGACCGCACCAGTCGACACATTGCTTTACAGCCTGCTCGATACGCTCGGCGTGCATCTCGGCGTGGCCGATGTCCGGGTCACCGGCGCGACATGCGGACGTGCCGTGCTGGTGCAGTAACGTCGCGGGATATCAGTCGAGCCTGCCCAAAAAGGCTCCGAGCGCTGGCAGCAAAAGCTCAGTCTCGACGACCGCGGCATTGCCATCCAGCTGCGCAACCGCTCGGATGTCCCCCGGCAACGGCCAATTGGCCGGTCCTCCGGCGAAATTGAAGACACAGAGCAGTCTTTCACCGCCGCCGTCGCGGATGAAAGCGAGCAGGTCACCCTCGGCGTCGAGAAAGCGGATCGAGCCGGATATCAGCGCCTCATGCTCCCCGCGCAAGGCCAGCGCAGCCCGGTAGGACGCGAGCACAGAGACCGTGTCGGCATTCTGGACGTCGACGGCGCGAGCGCGATGGCTGGCCGGTATCGGCAGCCAGGGCCTGGCCGTGGAGAAGCCTGCATTGTCGGCGCCGGCCTCCCACACCATCGGCGTGCGGCACCCATCCCTGCCCTTGACGCCTGGCCAGAAGCGGATGCCGACGGGATCGCGCAGATCTTCATAGGCCAGCTCCGCCTCCTCCAGCCCGAGTTCCTCGCCCTCATAGAGGCAGATCGAGCCGCGCAGGCAGGCGAGCAGCATGATCGAGAATCTTGCGACCGCGTCGGGCTCGCTGTCCGGCCTTGTCCAGCGGCTGACATGGCGCGCCACGTCATGGTTGGAGAAGGCCCAGCAGACCCAGCCGTCGGAGACGGCCGCCTCGAAGGCTTCGACGCAGCCACGCACATGCGCGGCCGAGAACTGCGGACCGAGCAGGTCGAAGGTGTAACACATATGCAGCTTGTCGCCGCCTGAGGTATAGGCGGCGAGCGTCTGCAGCGAGCGGCCTTCATCGCCGATCTCGCCGACGGCAGCACGGTCGTCATATTCGTCGAGCAGCGCCCTGAAGCGGCGCAGGAACGCCAGGTTTTCCGGCTGCGTCTTGTCGAACAGGTGCTCCTGGTAAAGGTAGGTGTTGGTCTCGCTGTTGGTGCCGGCGACGCTTGATGCCAAGGGTGGATTGCTGCGCAGCCAGCGGTCGTGGACATAGTAATTGACCGTATCGAGCCGAAAACCGTCGACGCCGCGCTCCAGCCAGAAGCGCACGGTTTCCAGAAGCGCGTCCTGAACCTCCGGATTGTGGAAATTCAGATCGGGCTGCGAGGGGAGGAAATTGTGCATGTAATACTGCCGGCGGGTCGAATCCCATTCCCAGGCCGGGCCACCGAAGACGGAGAGCCAGTTGTTTGGCGCGCCGCCATCTGGCTTGGTATCGGCCCAGACATACCAGTCGGCCTTGGGGTTATCGCGGCTGGCGCGGCTTTCGACAAACCAGTCGTGCTTGTCGGATGAATGCGACAGCACCTGGTCGATGATGATCTTCAGGCCGAGACGATGCGCCTCGGCGACCAGCGCATCGAAATCCTCGAGCGTGCCGAACATCGGATCGACATCGCAGTAGTCCGACACGTCGTAGCCCATATCGGCCATCGGCGACTTGAAGAAAGGCGACAGCCAGATGGCGTCGACACCGAGCGAGGCGACATGGGCGAGCCTCGATGTGATACCGGCGAGATCGCCGCTGCCATCGCCGGTCGTGTCCTGGAAGGAGCGCGGATAGATCTGGTAGATGACGCAACCGCGCCACCATCCCTTCTTGTCACTCGCCGCCATTGCGCTTCTCCCTTGTGCCGGCCTGCGCTCGTTCGATCATGAAGATCATCGTCCGCCCGGATATTGGCCGCGAGATATCCGCCGCATCCGGCGCTTCGATATCTGGGGCCCAGAAGAATCCGTCTCGTTCAGGCAAGGTGAACATGCAGGCCCGGCGATCGCCGTTGATAAGCACCGCAAGACGGCGGCCGTCATCGCTGGCGCCACTCAGGACCATGACAAGACGGTGCCGCTGCGGATCCTGCCAGCTCTGTTCATCGAGCGGCGCGCCCGTCTCAGCAAGCCATGCGACGTCCGGTATCTCCGAACCTGCCGGCGGCTGGCCAGTGAGGAAGCTTGTGTCGGAAAGCGCCGGCATCGATCGGCGCAGCCTCGAGAGTGCCGCTGTGTAGCGCTCCAGCGCCTGGTCGCGGCCGGCCCAGTCGAGCCAGGTGATCTCGTTGTCTTGGGCATAGGCGTTGTTGTTGCCTTGCTGGGTGCGGCCGAATTCGTCGCCCGCGGTCAGCATGATGGTGCCGCGCGAGGCAAACAGCGCGGCGAGCAGAGCGCGCTGGTCGTTCTGGCGAGCCGCTGCCACGGCCGGGTTGTCCGCATCACCTTCCACGCCGTTGTTCCAGGACAGGTTTTCATTGTGGCCGTCGCGGTTCTGCTCGCCATTGGCTTCGTTGTGCTTGCGCTCGTAGCGCACGATGTCGGCGAGCGTCATGCCGTCATGGGCGGCGATGAAATTGACACTGCGGCTGGCGCCTTGCCCGTTCGCGGCAAACACATCTGACGAACCGGCGAGCCGGGTCGCCAGGGCGCCGACCATGCCGGCCTCGCCACGCCAGAACCGTCTGACATCGTCGCGATACTTGTCGTTCCATTCGAGGAAGGGCGCTGGAAAATTGCCGAGCTGATAGCCGTCGGGGCCGATGTCCCACGGCTCGGCGATCAACACGCGATCGGCCAGCAGTGCGTCATCGCGCATCGCTCTCAGCAGCGGCGCCTCGGCATCGAATGTGCCCTCGACCCGCCCCAGAATGGGAGCGAGGTCGAAGCGGAAGCCATCGACACCGGCATCCCTGACGAAATGGCGAAGCGTGTCGAGGACCATCTCCTGGACCACAGGATGGTCGCAAGCGACTGTGTTGCCGGTACCGGTGTCGTTGGCCAGCCTGCCATCAGGTGTGTGCCGGTAGTAGGCCTGGTTGTCGAAGCCGCGCAGCGACAGCGTGGGACCAAGCCTGTCGCTCTCGCCGGTGTGGTTGAAGACGAGGTCGAGGATGACGCCGATACCAGCCTGGCGCAGCACAGCGACCGTGTTTCGCAGTTCCATGATGCCGCCCGGCGCAAGGCGCGGATCGAGGGCCATGAACGTCACGGGATTGTAGCCCCAGGCGTTGCGCAGCCCGAGCGGCGGCAGATGCCGTTCGTCGATCGACGCGGTCACCGGCATCAGTTCGACCGCGCCAACGCCGAGTTTTTTCAGGTGCTCGACGATCGCCGGTTGAGCAAGTGCGGCGACTGTTCCGCGCAATTTTTCGGGAACGTCCGAATGCAGCATGGTGAAGGCGCGCACCGGAATTTCGTAGACCAGGCCGCCGGCGCGGAAAAGCGGCGGCGCAGCCTGCACAGGCTTCGGTAGCGCAGCCGCGATCGCCTTCGGCATCAGCGACGCGGTATCGCCCCCCTCGCCCCGGCGATCGGCCAGCCGCCAGTCGTAGGCATAAGGCCTGTCAATCTCGACGGCGTAGGGATCGGTCAGCAATTTGTCGGGGTCGAACCACAGTCCATGCTCCGGCGCATAGTCCCCGTCGGCGCGGAAACCGTAGCGGGTTCCGGAGCCAAGACCTGCAACGAACAGCGCGTGGACGCCCTCGCCTTCCCGCTGCAGTTCGAGCCGTTCGATTTCCCGCATGCCCTGCTCGTCGAAGATCGAGACCCAAAGCCGACGGGCGGCCTGCGACCAGGCGGCAAAGCGGATGCCTTCGCGGGTGACTGTGGCGCCGAGCTGGGTCATGCCCGCGCCTCACCTTCTCCCCTGGCGGGAGAAGGTGGATCGGCGCGCAGCGCCGAGACGGATGAGGGGTGTTGGAAGGAACGCGGCGTTGGTGATCTGGACATCGGTTTGCGCCAAGCTGGAGCACCCCTCATCCGACCGAGCTTCGCTCGACCACCTTCTCCCACAAGGGGAGAAGGTGAAACGCGCGCAGCCACTCTCAAGTGATCACGCTCGGCTTGGGGCGGCCGGTATGGCTGTGAATCCCGGCAATATCGTCAGCCGCGGCAATCAGATCGGCAAGGGCGGCCTGGGTGTCGAGATCGTGCCGAGACTTGTCCGGCTCGTAGCGCTCGATGTAGACGCGCAACGTCGCGCCCGACGTGCCGGTGCCGGACAGCCGAAAGACGACCCGCGAACCACCTTCGAACAGAACCCTGATGCCCTGATGCTCGCTGATCGAACCGTCGACCGGATCGTGATAGGCAAAATCGTCGGCGCTGGCGATTTTCAGGCCGCGCACGCTGGTGCCAGGCAGCGAGCCGAGCTTGGCACGCAGTTCGTCGACCAGCGCGTTGGCGCGGTCGCTCTCGACCTCTTCATAATCGTGCCGCGAATAGTAGTTGCGACCGTAGGTCGCCCAGTGCTCGGTGACGATCTGCTTGCAGCTTTCGCCACGCGCGGCAAGGATGTTGAGCCACAAAAGCACCGCCCACAGGCCGTCCTTTTCGCGGACATGGTTGGAGCCGGTGCCGGCACTCTCCTCGCCGCAGATCGTCGCCATGTCGGCATCGAGCAGATTGCCGAAGAATTTCCAGCCGGTCGGCGTCTCATAGATGCCGACGCCGAGTTTTTCAGCGACGCGATCGGCCGCGCCACTGGTCGGCATCGAGCGGGCAATGCCTTTCAAACCGGCCTTGTAGCCGGGCGCCAGACGCGCATTGGCGGCGAGCATGGCGACCGAATCCGACGG
>NZ_RZQA01001179.1:0-1453 GCF_004022915.1 Mesorhizobium sp. M7A.F.Ca.US.006.04.2.1 | reverse complement strand
ATCCAGAGCTTGCCGGGTTCCCTCCGAAACGCCGGCGCGCGAAGTGTGACGGCCTCAGACACCGGCGTCTTCCGGGAGAAGCGAGGTGTCGGCGGGCGCGAAGAACAGCGGCACCTTGGCGCCGGGTTCGGGCAAGGCGATCGGCAGCCTGGTCGCCGAGACACGCACCGGCGTGCCGTCGACGTCGAGCACGAGATGGGTCAGTTCGCCCTGCCAGTGCACTTCCTGGAGCGTGCCCACGATGCGGTTGGTATGGTCGCTGTCGGCGGTCAGGCTGAGATGCTGCGGCCTGATACAGAGCAGGCTCTTGTCGCCGGCCTTCTCGTTGCGGCCGGCGCCGGTCAGCAGCGCGTCACCATGCCTTGCCGTGGCAAATCCCTTCGACCCGACGGCCTCGGCAACCGTTACCGGAAGAAGATTGGCGCGGCCGAGGAACTCGGCCGTAAAACGGTTTGGCGGGCGGCGGTAGAGTTCGGTCGTCGGTCCATGCGAACAGACCCTGCCGTCGCGCATGATGGCGATTTTGTCGGCAAGCGTCAGCGCCTCGGTCTGGTCGTGGGTGACATAGAGGATCGTCAGGCCGGGCAGGCTGCGGTGCAGCCGCGCAATCTCCTCGACCATGTTGCGGCGGATCTGGGCGTCGAGCGCCGAGAGCGGCTCGTCGAGCAGGAGCACGCGCGGCCGCACGGCCAAGGCACGCGCAATCGCCACGCGCTGCTGCTGTCCGCCCGAAAGCTCGCGCGGATAGCGCCGGGCATAGGCCGACATGCCGACAGTGCCGAGCGCATCCTTGATCCGCTCGCCGATCAGCGCCTTGTCGGCGCCCTGTGCTCTGAGGCCGAAGGCAACGTTGTCCTCGACCCGCATATGCGGAAACAGCGCGTAGTTCTGCACCACCATGCCGAGGCCGCGCTCATAGGGCGGCAGATCGGTCACATCGGTGGCGCCGATGCGGATCCGCCCGCTGGCGGGCCGCACGAAGCCGGCCACGGCGCGCAGGGCCGTGGTCTTGCCGGAGCCGGATGGGCCGATCATCGCCAGGATCTCGCCAGGTGCGATATCCAGGGTCAGCGGATGCAGGACGACATGCGCGCCATAGGCAACGCTGACCTTGTCGAAATGGACATTGGAGCCGGCGCCGCGAACCTTCGCGGCGTCGATGTCCATGACACTGGTACCAGTAAAGGCTGCGGCCGACATGGCGTGGTCCTCCGGGTTTCCCTTGCGGATCAACTTCCGGTCGCTTCGTTCCAGCGCTTGACATAATCGGGCAGCTTGCTCAGCGCGTCGTCCCAGTTCGGCGACCAGATGGTCACGCCTTTCATCGCCTCCTGCGCCTTGGCGAAGTTGGCGTCATCCGGCTTGACGTCCTTGCGAGCCGGCATGCCGAGCGCAACGGAACTGATGCTCGACTGGGCTTCCTTGGAGAGCAGGAAGTCGATCAGTTTCTTGC
>NZ_RZQA01001178.1:0-1454 GCF_004022915.1 Mesorhizobium sp. M7A.F.Ca.US.006.04.2.1 | reverse complement strand
GCACTTTGCCCTTGCGCCGAGCGGCGACCTCCGTCAGGCGGTCGAGGCTGGTCTGCACCTGTGACATCACGTTGGCGATCTCCTCGAACAGGATCTGGCCTTCCGGCGTCAGGCTGGCACGCTGTGCGGTGCGGATGAACAGCGAGATGCCGATCTGCTCCTCAAGGTCGCGAATCTGCATCGAGACCGCCGATGGCGAACGGTTGCTCTCCTCGGCAGCACGTCGGAAGCTGCCGTTTTCGGCGGCAAGCAGGAACGTCTGCAGAAGTTTGAGGTTGACGCTGGGCATATCCGCTCGGGCAGGGTGATCTGACCCCTGACCTATTCAGACGCGGAACCGATTGCAAGGCAATAGGGCAGGCCAGACATTGGTCCTGGCTTGGCCGGCAAAAGTGTCTCTCTTGTCGAGCCGCTCAATGAACCGCGGCGAACATGACGCGTTCCTCGGTGGCCTCCGAAAGCATCATCTCCTCGACCACGCGGCCGCGCTTGACCACCAGAATGCGATCCGAAACGGCGAGAATTTCAGGCAGGTAGGACGAGATGACAACGACGGCCATGCCTTGCTCGGCGAGATCGCTGATGAGCTGGTGGATCTCGACGATGGCGCCGACGTCGACCCCGCGTGTCGGCTCGTCGAAGATCACCAGCCTCGGCTTCTGAATCAGCGATTTGGCGATCACGACCTTTTGCTGGTTACCGCCGGAGAGCTCGATCATCCGGGCTCGGTCGCTGGTCTGCCGCAGGCTCAGACGTTCGCCCCATTCGCGGGCAAGTTGCCTGGCTCGCGCCAGCGACACCATGGAGACGGGATTGGCGCCCTCGGTCAGTTCACCCATTTGCAGGTTCTCGCCCGCGGTCATGGTTTCGAAGAAACCGTCGACCTTGCGATCCTCGGTGACATAGACGATGCCGTCGCGCACCGCAGGCCTGGGCACCCGATAGCGCACCGACTTGCCGAGCAGGCGGATCTCGCCGCCGTGGAAGATGTTGCGCTTCAACAGTCCGGCGACGACCTTGGCCATTTCGGTGCGGCCGGCGCCGACAAGGCCGAACATGCCGGTGACCTGGCCTGAAAACACCGAGAAGGAAGAGTTGCGCACCAGGCCGGCGCAGGACAGATTCTCGACCGAAAGCACCTTGTCGCCGTAGGGGCGCGCCGTGCGCTTGACCTCGCCATGCAGCGTTTCGGTGAGCGTGCGGCCGACCATGGCCTGCACGATCGAGGCGCGGGTGAAGCCCTTGGCCTCGCCGGACGCGACGATCTCGCCATCGCGCATGACCGTGATGCGGTTGGCGACGGCAAGCGCCTCTTCCAGCGCATGGGTGATGAAGATGACGGCGATGCCCTCCTTCACCAGCCGCTGCAAAAGTTTGAAGAAGTGGCTCTTCTCTTCAGGCGTCAGCGTCGCGGTCGGCTCGTCGAAGATGATGACGCGAGCCTTGTGGTGGAC
>NZ_RZQA01001177.1:0-1461 GCF_004022915.1 Mesorhizobium sp. M7A.F.Ca.US.006.04.2.1 | reverse complement strand
GCCCTGGATCAAATCACTCCAGCAGAGCTTCCGTTGAACCGGTGCAACGGCAGCACTGCCCTGCATCAAATCACTCCAGCAGAGAAGCTGCCGCAGAACACCGTTGACACCGGGCCTGCCGCCTGCTTTTCGACACAGCCAGCGGTAAAGAGTGCAACCGCCGGTAATTCAGGGCGTTGGGCTTCCCGGGGGGGGGGAGCACAACAAATGACCCCCTGTTCGTTTCGAAAGGAAGCTGATGCGACTGCGTTCCAAAGTCCTCGCGGCTGCGCTGACCCTGTGCGCCACGGCCTTGCCGGCGATGGCGCAGGAATGCGGCGGCGACTTCGAATCCTGGAAGCAGGGCGTCGCCGCGGAAGCCAAGGCGGCCGGCGTAGGTGCAGTGGGTCTCGACGCCCTTGAAGCGGCAACCTTAGATGACAAGGTGTTGGCGCGCGACCGCGCCCAGGGCGTCTTCACCCAAACCTTTGTCGAGTTTTCCAACCGGATGATCTCGGCCTATCGCCTGAAGCAAGGTGCGGCGAACATGAAGAAATACGCGGATGTCTTCGCCCGCGCCGACCAGCAGTTCGGCGTCCAGGCGCCGATCATCGCCGCCTTCTGGGCGCTGGAGACCGATTTCGGCGCCGTGCAGGGCGACTTCCACACGCTGAGCGCCTTGGTGACGCTTTCCCATGATTGCCGCCGGCCGCAGCTCTTCCGGCAACAGCTGGTGCCGCTTCTGGAACTGATCGATCGCGGCGTGCTGCCGGTCGATGTCAGGGGCGCCTGGGCCGGCGAGATCGGCCAGACGCAGATCCTGCCCTCCGACTATCTGGCACGCGGCGTCGACGGCGACGGCGACGGCAAGATCGACCTGCGCGGCAGCGTGCCTGATGTGATCATGACCACTGCCAACAAGGTGCTGTCGCGCGGCTGGAAACGCGACCAGCCCTGGATCCAGGAAGTCCGCGTGCCCGAAGACATGCCGTGGGATCAGACCGGTCGCACCAACAAGCTGCCGCTGTCGCAGTGGGCGCAATGGGGCGTCACCTACCCCAGCGGCGCGCCGCTGGTCGACAACGGCCTGAAAGCAGGCCTCGCGCTGCCGATGGGCCGCAAGGGGCCAGCCTTCCTCGCCTACGACAATTTCGACGTTTATCTCGAATGGAACCAGTCCTTCACCTATGCGCTGACGGCAGCCAACCTTGCCGCACGGCTGGCAGGCGCGCCGCCGCTGGACCCGCGCAATCCCGAGACCGGTCTCAACAATGAGCAGATGAAGGCATTGCAGACCAAGCTGGAAGCCAAGGGCTACGATGTCGGCACCGTCGACGGCATTTTGGGTACCAACACCCGCGAGGCGATCCGCAAGGAGCAGACGCGGCTAGGTTTGCCGGTGGATGGCTGGCCGACGCCGGAGCTGTTGGGAAAATTATAGGGCAATAGGGCAGTAGGGCAAATTAGCCCGAAGCAGTGACT
>NZ_RZQA01001176.1:0-1464 GCF_004022915.1 Mesorhizobium sp. M7A.F.Ca.US.006.04.2.1 | reverse complement strand
GGTCAGCGGCGTGCCAGAGAGCTCCGGCTGCGGCATCTCGGCGAAGCCGCCTTTGTGCAGCGGCTCGGAGGCGTCGAGGAAATCGGTCAGCGGGCTGCGCCGCTTCGGCGCGGCGCGGTCGTCATTCGCCGTCGGCGGCGTTTTCTGATCGGGAGATTTGGCCATGTCCCGAATATGGGATTTCCTGGCCAAAATGGAAAGAGCGCGGTGGGGAGAGGCGTGCCGGACAGCGCTGCTCCTGACAGCAGGCTGTCAGGAGCAGCGGGAGGGCGCCCGAAAGCCTCTTGTCGTTACACGCCCCTGGCGGCTGATGCGACCTGCGTCGCCGACCCGTTCAGGCGCGGCACCACGACGAGGCGTTTGATTTTGCCCTTCTTGAAAGCGGCGAGGAAGCGCGCATAGTCCTTGAAGGCGACGCAGCCGCTCGACTGGGCGTAGCGGCCCCGGAGCAGGTAGGTATGGGCCAGCAGGCCGTTGCGATTGTATTTGTTGCGGCCATCGACCGGTGTCAGGCGCAAGGCCTCCACTCCGTGGAAGCGCGACTCGCGCATCGACAGATTGTAGGTGTTGGGCGGCGTGGGTCCGCGATTCTTCTGGTCGGCATAACGCGGCTGGTCCGCCATGGCGCCGATGCCTGAATGCGCCTCCAGCCTCGAGCCGTCAGGCATGTAGACGGTCGCGCTGCTGATGTCGTACACGGCGACGCCATTGCCGGCTCCGCTCCTGGCGGCTGGCGAGTTGAAGAGGTTCCTGAACGCCTTGCCAAGGCCGCCCGAGGGCGTGTCGGGCTTGGCATAGGCCAGCACATCGCCGCCATCGGCCGGCCGGCCTTGCCGCGTCGGTTTTGCCGGCTGGGCCTGCTGGACCGTCTCGCGTGCCGGCTTCGGCTGCTGAACGGATTTCGGCTGCTGGACGGACTTAGGCTCCTGCTGGACCACTTTGGGCTGCGGCGCGTCGAATTGCGGACGCCGGGTCGGCAACGGCACGTCGTCGGTCAGAGCGTCCGGCAGGGAGGCGGCATCGCCGGGTTGATCCTGCTGGGTTTCGACGGGTGAAACCACGACATCGGCTGACGATTCCTCGATCGGCAGCGGTGAGGCGAACGCCTCGTCATCGGCCGGCAGGGACTGCACCAGAGCAAGCGCCAACTGCGAATTGTCCGGCGTACCGGATTGGGCAAAGCCCATCGGAGGCGGTGCGGTCTGAACGACCACCGAGTCGGTATCCAGCCGGGCGAAACGTTCGGCCGCCGGAACTGGCATGTTATCGGACAGGCTGGCTGTGAGCTGGACGGAGGGCACCAACGACGCCTCGGCAATTCGCGGTGCGACTGTGGAGATCACCGGGCGGGTGTTGGCACTGGCGGCAGGCTTTCCGGCATCGGCAAAGGCAGCGGCCAGCTTCATCGGCGAAAGCGACGCTTCCATGCGTTCGAAGCGCTCCTGCGCCTTCGACTTCACGGCG
>NZ_RZQA01001175.1:0-1464 GCF_004022915.1 Mesorhizobium sp. M7A.F.Ca.US.006.04.2.1 | reverse complement strand
CAACTCGATTCCGTCGGGTTCAGGCGCGGATTCAAATTCGCCACGGCATCCTTTCGGACGCGGCGTTGTGAAAAGGCAGGCTCCGGGCCGCTACGGCCCGGAGCGCTTCAGATGACTATTCGACCGACTTGACGGTGTCCGTCGGCGGCTTCTGGTTGCCCCAGAAGGCCGGATTATCGACGTTTTCCTTGGTGATCGCGGCACCGGGGATCTTGATGTTCGGACCCCAGGATTCCTTGGTCACGGTCGATTTCAGGCCGAGCACGTCGTATTCGCCGGGCTTGATTTCCTGCTTCTTGACGATCTTGTCCATGAACATGGCGACAGCCGCGGCCTGCGCGTAAAGCGGCTGCTCGATTTCGGCGTTGAGCCAGCCCTTGCGGATCAGGTCGAGGCCGACCGGAGCGCCGTTCGAGCTCATCAGCATGACGTCGCCCGGCTTCTTGCCGGCCGCCTCGAGCGAGGCGACGGCGGCGACCGATAGGTGCGCGGCATGGCTGAAGATCAGGTCGATGTCGGGGTTGGCCAGCATCTGGTCGGCAACGATTGTGCCGGCATTGCTGGCTTCCCATTGCATGGCCGGAAGCGAGATGATCTTGACGTCCGGAAATGCCTTCATCTTCTCCTCAAAACCCTTCTGGATGTCGAGCGTGTAGGGATCGCCGGGGTCGCCGAGCACCTGCAGAACCTTGCCCTTCACCGAGCCGTTCTTGGCTTTCAGCAGCTTCTCGGCCTGATCCGCGGCGACGTAGCCGATCTCGACCGTTCCGGCGACAGAGGTGAAGTCGGACGGGGTCGAGGTGATCTGGCGGTCGAACTCGACCACCGGGATGCCGGCGGCGCGCGCGGCTTCGATGGACGGTTTCAGCGCATTGAAGTCGACTGCAGCCAGGATGATGGCCGCCGGCTTCAGCGCGATGACGTCGTTCATCTGCGATTGCTGGGCGTCGGTCTTGTTGTCGGCGTTCAGCGTCTTCATCTCGTAGCCGGTCTGCTTCAGGAACAGTTCCAGCGCGCTCACCGAGCCGGTCTGGAACTCGTCCAGCAGGGTCGGCACCATATAGTAGACGATACCCTTGGACTGGGCGAATGCCGGCGTGAGCGTGGCAAAGGCCAGTGCAAGGATACCGAAGACAGCAAGAAGTATTCGCTTCATGTCGTTCGCTCCTCTTAAGCCGGACCCCTCTTTTGTCCCTCAGCCTGTCGGTCCGGCACCGGCAAGCGTCTCACCGGTGATCATGTTGATCACCGCGTCGGGACTTGTTTTATTGCGTGCGACATCGCCGGCCACGACGCCCTGGCGGATCACCACGATCCGGTCGGCGACCTGAAAAGCCTGCTGCATGATATGGGTGATGATGACGACGCCGATGCCCTGATTGGCCACCTGGCGGATCATGTCGAGACCGCGCCGCGTCTGTTCGACACCGAGGGCGGCGAACGGTTCGTCGAGCAGCACCAGCT
>NZ_RZQA01001174.1:0-1467 GCF_004022915.1 Mesorhizobium sp. M7A.F.Ca.US.006.04.2.1 | reverse complement strand
ACACTCAACGGTTCGATCTTCGCGGTGAGACGCAGACGGCGCTTGCCGTCGTCGAGGAAGAACGTATGAGCCTCGCTGTGCGGCTGATCCACCGCCGACCGCGCGACCTTCATGATCTGCCGGTGCAGGCTGGTGTTGGCGGCAAGCTGCCAGGCCGCGTCGTCGAAATGCTTCTCGCTCGGTGAGCGGCTGGCGACGATCAGGTTGGCGGTGAAATCGACCACGACGACGGGGTTGGGCACCAATGCTGCGATCTTACCGGCAAGCGAAGGCATCGAGCTTTCGGCCAAGGCCTGCTGCAGCAGCGACGTATGTGCCTGGAGCGCCTGCTGGAGCCGTTCCGATGCACGCTTCTCCTCGCGCAGCTTGTGCTGTTTCTCGACAGCGATTTCACCGAGATGGACGATCATCCCGATGAAGGCGAGATCGTCGGCGCTGACGTCCATGATCTCTCGCGAGATGACGCTGAGCACCATCGGCCTTCCGGCCTCGTCGAGGCAACTCATCGGCATTACCAGAACGCTGCGGTAGTCGCGTTCGAAAGCCTCCATGCGATAGCCAGGAAACTCCTCCGAGACCCGGGCATCCCTGATATAGACGGCCTCGTTGCGTTGCAGGGCAACGATCGACGGACTGGTGGCGAGTTCCCAGCGGTCGGGGAGCGACCGCTGGATCAAGGTCGGGTCGTGGCGAACGATCACGTAAGCATGGCCATGCGGTGCGTCGATGCTCATGATCGACCCCATTGTCCATCCGGCATGCCGGCAGGCGGCCAACACGAGATCACGCAACACCGTGCTGAGATCGCCGCCTGAGTTGATCAGGCTGGCGGCGTCGCGTAGCGACAGGATTTGCGACTGATGGTTCACTGGTGCGACTGTTCCGGCTGACCGATCTGTTCTTGTTGGCACTGCGAGCCCCGATATAAGCAATTCGCGGCCGAGTGAAGCTACACGTCTTCCGAGAGCGAGACATCCGGTTTTTCCTCTGAAGCAGAGGAAGACGCGTGGTGCGCGCCTTCCTAGCCTGGCCCTTTCGAGTTTGGGCAGAAAGGACCGTTGGCGCGAATGGAAATCAGGAAAGTCTGCACCTTCATCGACGAGGTTCTGATCGAGGGCGGCAAGGTCGCTGGCAAACCGGTCACATCGATCGTCGTCGCCGCCGTGTTGAAGAACCCGTGGAGGGGACGCGGCTTCGTCGAAAACCTTCGCCCCGAGATCATCGACATCGCCCCCAGGCTCGGCGCCGAACTTACGCAGCGGCTAACCGCCTTGATGCCGCCGGCCGAGATCGAATCCTATGGCAAGGCCGCGGCCGTCGGTATCAATGGCGAAATCGAACACGCCTCGGCGCTGATCCACACGCTGCGCTTTGGCAATCTGTTCCGCGATGCCGTCGGCGGCACCACCTATCTCGAATTCTGCAACACCAGAAACGCCGCGGGGGCGTTGTTGTCACTGCCAATGA
>NZ_RZQA01001173.1:0-1468 GCF_004022915.1 Mesorhizobium sp. M7A.F.Ca.US.006.04.2.1 | reverse complement strand
CCCCACGAGATGAGCAGGGCGAGGATGAAATAGATGATCAGGATGGTGGTGAACGGCACCAGGGTGTTGCCGGTCTGGGCGCGCACCACCTGCGCCTGGAAGGTCAGGTCGGTGAGCGAGATCAGCGACACCACGGCGGTCGCCTTGAGCAATTCGATGGCATTGTTGCCAAAGGTCGGCAGCATCACCAGCAGCGCCTGTGGCAGGATGATGTGGCGCATGCCTTGCCAGCGGCCGAGATTGAGCGCTGTGCAGGCCTCATACTGTTCGCGGCCGATCGACTGGATGGCACCGCGCACCACTTCGGCGGCGTAGGCGCCGACATTGAGGCCGAGCGCCAGCACGCCGGCCTGCAACGGGGTCAGCGAAATGCCGATGAAGGGCAGCACGAAATAGGCCCAGAACAACTGCACGAAGATCGAGGTGCCGCGGAAGAACTCGATGTAGGCGGTGGCCAACCAACGCAGCGCAAAGAAGCGCGACACGCGCCCCATGCCGGCGAGGAAGGCCATGATCAGCGCCAGCACCGACCCCATCAGCGTCAGCTCGATGGTGACAAGCGCTCCCTGCAATATCAGGCCGAAATAGCCGGACCACTGGGTCATTCGGTTTCCAACGTTGGGTTTAGCATCTTCTCCCCGTTTACGGGGAGAAGATGCCGGCAGGCAGATGAGGGGCGGCGCGAACTTGCGAAGGTTTGGCGCCGCCCCTCATCCGTCACTTCGTGACACCTTCTCCGCGTTGAACGGGGAGAAGGAAGAATCACTTCGCCGCGCAGAGCTTGTCGCGGCTGGTCGACATCGCGGCTGCCGCCGAGAAGCCGTAGGGCTCGATGATCTTGGCGAACTCGCCTGATTTCTTCATCTTGGCCAGTTCCACATCGAAGGCGTCGCGCAGTGCCTCGTCGCCCTTCTTGAAAGCGGCGCCGTCGCAATAGACCGGTGCGCCCTGCACCGGAGCGATGACTTCGAGGTTCGGATCGTTGGCCTTCTTGACCAGATCATTGATCGACAGGACGGGCAGCGAATAAGCGTCGATGCGGCCATCCTGGAGCATCTTCACGCCGCTCTGGCCATCCGGCACGACGATGACGCGATCGCGTGGCACGCCGGCATTGAGCGCGAGCTTCTCCTCGGTGCCGCCGCCCGGCGCGCCGATGGTCGCAGTCGTATCCTTGGCGACATCCTCATAGCTCTTGAAGCCCTTTGGATTGCCTTTCTTCACCAGCATCGCCTCGGCGTCGCACAGCACGGGTTCCGAATAGGCGACCGCAGCACAGCGCTCCGGCTTCATGAACAGGCCGGCGGTGACGACATCGAAGCGACCGGCCTGCAGGCCGGGGATCATGGCGCCATATTCGGAGATCGAAGCGGCAACGTCGGCGACGCCGAGCCGCTTGAATATCTCGCGGGCCACATCAGGCGCGGCACCCGAAACCTTGCCGTCGGCGGCGACCGCCGTATAGGGC
>NZ_RZQA01001172.1:0-1474 GCF_004022915.1 Mesorhizobium sp. M7A.F.Ca.US.006.04.2.1 | reverse complement strand
CCCCCTGTACAATGCGGCAAGAAGGCCGAGCGAGACGCCGACCGCGAAGGACAGCAACGTGGTCGCGACCGCGATAGCGATTGTGTTGCGCGCACCGTAGATCAAGCGGGTGAGCATGTCGCGGCCGAGCTGATCGGTTCCCAGTTTGAACTCCTGGCTCCACGGCGCGAAGGCTTCGCTGAAAACCTGCGTCTCGCCATATGGGGCTATCCAGTGCGCGAAGACCGCAACAAAGACGTAGCCGAGGATCACAACGATGCCGAACCACGCGCTGAACGGTGCCTTCTTCAGCGCTGTTTTCGCCCGGGTGGCACGCGAGCGCCTCAGCCTCTGAAGCTCCGCGACAGATTCGGATCTGGTCATCGTGGGTGCAAGAGCCTGGGATTGGTGGCGATGGAAATAATGTCGGCTAGCAGGTTGAGAAGGATGTAAGTCGCGGCGAAAATCAGGGCGCAGGCCTGGACAACCGGAACATCCCTGGATTTTACCGCGTCAACCATCAGCTGGCCGATACCGGGGTAAACGAACACGACCTCGACCACGACCACTCCGACGATGAGATACGCCAGATTGAACGCGACCACAGTGACGATCGGAGCCCAGGCATTGGGCAGGGCATGCCTCAGCACGATCACCATCGGGGACATTCCCTTGAGGCGCGCCATATCGATGTAGGGGCTTGACAGCATGTTGATGATGGCCGCTCGGGTCATGCGCATCATGTGGGCCACGATTACAAGTGTAAGGGTGATTGCCGGCAGGGCGACTTTCCAGAGATGCTCCCAAAATGGCGTCTGATCGTTCACATTCGACAATGTCGGAAATTTGGGAACCGCATTGAGCGCCCAGTTCAGCGAGACAGTGAGCCAATGAGGCAGCGTTTGAGCGAAATCGGATCCGATGAACGTGTCGCGCGAGATCACCAGGTAGGCGAGCATATAAGCGACGAAAAATTCCGGGAATGAAATGGTTGTCAGTGTCGCGACATTCACCAGCCGGTCGAACCAGCCGTTGCGGTACAGCGCAGCCAGAATGCCAAGCCCCAAGGCCAGGGGAACGGCTATCAGCGCCGTCACCGCTGCAAGGAACATCGTGTTGTAGAGGCGGGGTGCGATGATCTCGGCCACGGTACGCCGATATCCGGTGCGGCTCGCAAACGAAGAGCCGAAATCGCCATGGAGCATCTGGGCGACCCAAGCGAAGTAGCGCTCGACAGGCGGACGATCGATGCCGATCTCCCGCTGAAACGCGGCGACCGTTTCGGGCGTCGCCGACTGCCCGAGCGTGGCCTTGGCGAAGTCGCCTGGGAGCATCGCGATCGCAGAGAAGATGATGATGGACACGATAAACAAAGTGACCAGACCGAGGCCAAGGCGCTGCAGGACCGTTCTTGCGACGGGGTTCATGTGCGTGGCGTTTCCCTTTGGGCGGCAACCCTGCACTCGGAGCCAGCTGACCGGAGCCTCAAAACCAT
>NZ_RZQA01001171.1:0-1475 GCF_004022915.1 Mesorhizobium sp. M7A.F.Ca.US.006.04.2.1 | reverse complement strand
ACCGATTCCTTCGTCGAGGTCGACGAGATCACGCTCGACCGCAAGATCCGCCGCATCTTCACCGGCTGGATGTTCGCTGAAAGCCCCGGCCTCAACGCCGTCGAGCATGCCGTCTACGACGTCTGGCTGAAGGCCTGCAAGCAGAAGTCGGATGTGCCGGCGCCCGACGGAGCCAAGGCTGACGCAACCAAAGCGGAGGCTCCCAAGCCCGCCGCAGCCAAACCGGAAGCCGCGACCACTCCGGACGTCACAACGCCTGATGTGACGGAGCCGGACGCTTCGGAACCCGATACTACCGACACCAACTGATCCCCCGGAACCGTCCTGGCCACAATGCGTTGGGCCACGGACGAGCGCACATTCATGCGTAAGGAGGATCTTCCGATGTCAGACAGCAAACGGATCACGGCTAGCAAGGCCGAATTGCTGGAACTCGAAAAGGGATTCTGGACGGGCGACTCCGCCTACTACGCGGCCAACGCCGACACCGAATGCCTGGTGGCATTTCCGCAGATGGCACAGGCGATGGACAATGCGGATCTGGCCAAGACCGCGGCCAAGCCCAACCGCTGGCGCAACCTGCGAATGGATCTCAAGGGCATTATCGAGCCGGGCAGCGACATCATCATGCTGACTTACGAGGCGCGTGCGACACGGGAAAATGGCGAGGCTTATGCCGCGCTGGTCAGCACCGGCTACGTCCATCGCGCCAACGGCTGGAAGATGATGTTCCATTCGCAAACGCCATTGGAAGCCGCTACCGGGAAGTAGGCTCAATCCTCAGGGATAGAATATTGCCTCGCCCTTCAACGCATCGGCGAGCATCTTCTCATACTTGCCGCGCGGCACGTCGACCGCGCCGAACCGCTTGAGGTGCTCGGTGGTGAACTGCGTATCAAGCAGAGCAAAGCCCCGCGCCTTCAAACGCTCGACGAGGTAGAAGAGGCAGGTCTTGGAAGCGTCCGTCTCTCTGGCGAACATGCTCTCGCCAAAAAACACCCGGCCGAGCGACACGCCATAGAGGCCGCCGACCAGCCGGTCCTCACGCCACGCTTCGACCGAATGACAATGGCCTATCCGATGCAACTCGATATAGGCTTCGCGGATCGGCGCATTGATCCAGGTCGAGCGCCGCTCCGCGCGCTTTTCGGCGCAGCCGTCGATGGTCGCCTCGAAATCGAAATCGAAACGGATGTCGAAGGGATGTTTCTTGATCGTTTTCCAGAGACTTTTCGGCGTGTGAAAGCCGTCAAGCGGGATGATGCCACGTGTCTCCGGCCGCACCCAGAACACCTCCGGGTCGCCGGCACTTTCTGCCATTGGGAAGACGCCCGAGGCGTAGGCCTTGAGCAGCAGGTCGGTGGGGATGCGATAGCCGGGCGCGTAGGGGCGGGTCATCGCGTCTCCGCGCTACTCTTCCTTGGCCAGGTATTTTTCCAGCCAGTGGATGTCATAATCGCCATTGGCGATGTCGG
>NZ_RZQA01001170.1:0-1477 GCF_004022915.1 Mesorhizobium sp. M7A.F.Ca.US.006.04.2.1 | reverse complement strand
AAAAGCCGGGCTTGCCCGGCTTTTCATTTTGGTGCCCTACGTTGGTTCATGCGACCAGAAAAGCCGGGCTTGCCCGGCTTTTCATTTTGGTGCCCTACGTTGGTTCATGCGACCAGAAAAGCCGGGCTTGCCCGGCTTTTCATTTTGGTGCCCTACGCCGGTTCATGCGACCAGAAAAGCCGGGCTTGCCCGGCTTTTCATTTTGGTGCCCGACGCTGACGCGACGCGGCCGGCTTATGCGGTCGGCGCATCAGTGCGCATAAGACCTTCCTCCTTGAGGTCCGCCCAAAGTGCTGCGGGCAGTTTCGCATCGAGCAGCGAGCGATTGCTCTCGACTTCGCTCGGCCGTTGGCCACCGGGGATCACCGAAACGACTGAAGGATGCAGCAGCGGGAATTGCAGGGCGGCCTCGATCAGCCTGACACCATGACGCTTGCAGACGTTCTCGATCCCGGCGACCCGGTCGAGTATGTCCTTCGGCGCTTCGGAGTAGTTGTAGTAGGATCCGGGCTTCGGCCCTGTTGCGAGGATGCCGGAGTTGTAGGGTCCGCCGAGAACGATGCCGATGCCGCGTGCCTGGCAGAGCGGCAGGAAGGACGTCAGCGCCTCCTGTTCCAAGAGCGTATAGCGCCCCGCCAGCAGGAACAGGTCGAAGTCGCCGCGCTCAGCCAGCGTCTGCGCGACCTGCCACTCATTGATGCCGCCGCCGAACGCCTTGATCACGCCCTGGTCGCGCAGCGACAGCAGGCCGTAATAGCCCGAGCGCATGAACTCCTCGATGCGCCGGTCGGAGGCTTCCTTGCTGCCATGCGTGAAGATGTCGACATCGTGCACGAAGAGGATGTCGATCCGGTCGACGCCGAGGCGCTCAAGCGAGGCTTCGAACGAGCGCATGACACCGTCATAGCTGTAGTCGTACACCTCGCGGCGTGATGGCGTGTCGAAGAACTTGCCGATGCCGGTGCGCTCTTCGGGCGGGCAGGCACGCATGATGCGGCCGACCTTGCTCGACAGCACATAGTCGTCGCGCTTCTTGCCGCGCAGGAACGGGTTGAGCCGCGTTTCCGAGAGGCCGAGCCCATAGAGCGGCGCGGTGTCGTAGTAGCGGCAGCCGGTCGCCCAGGCGGCCTCCAGCGTGGCGTTGGCGTCCTCGTCGGAGACGGCACGGTAGAGATTGCCGAGCGGCGCCGCGCCGAAGCCGAGCTCGGTGAAACTGATGCCGCCATTGCCGATGCGGTCGAAATGCCGTGTCTTCATATCCTGCCGTTTGCCTCGCTTGATTTGTCTGACATGACACTATCACGCCTGTGATCAGGCAAAAGCATAGCTGCGCGTTGGACACGCATTTTCACGGTTGCTAGCATAACGAAATCAAGCTGTTCGTGGCAGCAAGAGCGGCAAATACCAGGGTGATTTTTCAATGGCGGGTTTGCGGTGAGCGACAAGAGCAAAAGCCTGTTCGAGACCTCACTTGAGG
>NZ_RZQA01000116.1:0-10514 GCF_004022915.1 Mesorhizobium sp. M7A.F.Ca.US.006.04.2.1 | reverse complement strand
CCTTCGTTCTTCGATTGCGAGGGCAACCCAAAGGTGAATCGGCCGGCAATTTTGCCGCCGCAACGAAGGCTTCACAAAAATCGTGCCAGTTGCTCCGCGGCAAGCTCTGAACATCTTTGGCTCTGTTCATTGCTTTACGCGTGAGTGCATCGCGAACTCAGGCGCCCTTCCTGTGACGCGGACGCGACAAACCCGACAGTAAGTGTCGGTTGTCGGACGTCTCCCCAGCAATCGAGCATAAGAGACGTCGGGATGTCCTACGGTTTTTGACACGTCTTCCCTTTGGCACGGTCCATGCGAGATGATCCACGAAAACGCCGGACCGAGGAGAAATCGAGCCATGATTACGCTCACCGACAACGCTGTTGCCGCCATCAAGGCCGCTCTTTACCGCGCCAGCGAGCCGGCGGAAGGATTTCGCATCATGGTCCATGCCGGCGGCTGCGCCGGCTTCCAATACTCAATGGGCCTGGAGAGCGTCTCACGTGAGGGCGATGCGATCATCGAGCGAGATGGGCTCAAGGTGTTCATGGATAGAGGCTCCCAACCCCATGCCGCCGGCATGACCGTGGACTTCGTCACTGGGCTCGAAACATCCGGCTTTGTTTTCGATAACCCCAATGCGCGTGAGACGTGCGGCTGCGGCAAGTCCTGCAAATGATTGCGAGGGAACAGGCTATGTTCGACTATAGCGACGCCAAGGAATACTGCGTCGAACCGGTAACCGCCGGCGCTCTGGAACCGGCCGACACGCACTGTCGGCCCGGAACAATTGCGTTCGGTGATGCACCAAATCGCGATCATCGATCGTTGCCGTGGGCAAGCAAACAAAATTGCCCGAAACAGCTGAATTCCCGGCGGATGCCGCCACCAAAGGGCAATGTCGACAGCGACCGGTCAGCCAAGCCATCGCTCCCCCGGCCGCCCACCTTACCAGATACGATATGCGCCAGAGGTTCAATGGCCCGACTACCCTTGAATCATTTCAGCAGTTGAAGGATCACTCCCATGAACCCTGTCTATCTCGACAACAACGCAACGACGCGGGTTGATCCTGCAGTCGTTGGAGCGATGTTGCCTTTCTTTACGGAGCAATTTGGCAATCATTCGTCCATGCACGCCTATGGCGCATCGGTTGCTGAAGCCGTGAGAAAGGCGAGGCAACAGTTGCAAGCCCTCATCGGCGCGGGATTCGAGGACGAGATCATCTTCACCTCGGGCGGGACTGAAAGCGACAGTACAGCCATCCTTTCGGCGCTGGAGGTGATGCCCGACCGAACGGAAATAGTGACTTCCGCGGTTGAACATCCGGCCGTTCTGAAGTTGTGCGCGCACCTTGAGAAGACGCGCGGCGTCAAGGTGCACATTATCCCAGTCGATCACTACGGCCGGCTCGACCTGGACGCCTACAGAACCGCCCTCACCCCACAAGTGGCAATCGTCTCGATAATGTGGGCGAACAATGAGACCGGTACGATCTTTCCCGTGGTTAAGCTTGCCGATCTAGCCAGGGAAGTCGGCGCGCTTTTCCACACTGATGCAGTGCAGGCGGTCGGAAGGCTTCCGATTGAGCTGAAATCGACCGCGATCGACATGCTGTCGCTCTCCGCCCACAAGCTGCATGGTCCAAAGGGGATAGGCGCGCTTTATGTAAGACGTGGCGTGCGCTTCTCCTCCATGATCAAGGGTGGGCACCAAGAGCGCGACCGGCGTGCAGGCACTGAAAACACACCCGGCATAGTCGGACTGGGCATGGCGGCCGAACTCGCCTTGAAATTCATGGACGAGACAAAACGAATAAAATGGTTGCGCGACCGCCTTGAGAACGGGATCATCCAGCGCATCCCAAACACATCCATCAACGGCGATCCGCAAGAGCGATTGCCAAACACTGCAAACATTGGATTCGAAGGTATCGAAGGCGATGCAATTCCAATTGTCCTGAGCCGGCTGGGAATCGCCTGTTCCGCCGGGTCCGCCTGTGCCTCTGGCTCACTGGAACCGAGCCATGTTCTGATCGCTATGAACGCGGCATGTGGGGCAGTCCGCTTCTCCTTGTCGCGTGACAACGGCGAAGATGACGTAGACCGCGTGCTTGAGGTCCTGCCTGCGATCACCGAGAAGCTACGGGCCGTTCCCAGTGCTGGACTGTGCGGGCGAGGTGCAGAACAGCTTCATTCCGGCCCGGGTCCGAGCGGCACAATAGCCGACGAGCCGTGAGGTCTTCCTCAACGTGACGACCCTGCGCAAGGAGAGCAGTTAAACTCGGGGTCGCCTTCACCACTTCAGAAAAGCTTGAGATCGCCAAGTCTCTTGCCCAGCCGCCGTGCCAGAGGTCGGCACGCCGTCAGCAATGTCACCAATGCATCGACACCACAATTTCGCGCCGGGAGAATACAATGAACTGCTCCGCTGATAGCCGCCCGATCGATCGCACCGATATCCTAGCGCGACTGAAGGGCCTGTCGGCCGCGGAGGACTTCTTCGCCTGCCTTGACGTCTCCTACGACCCGAAAGTGATGAATGTCTCGCGGCTCCATATCATGAAGCGCGTGGGCCAATACCTTGCCGAAGAAGATTTCTCCGGTCTGCCTAACCAGGTAATCGCCGCGCGGGTGCGCGCCAAGCTGGAACGCGCCTACGAAGATTTCGCGACTTCCTCGCCGCTCACGCAACGTGTGTTCAAGGTGCTAAGGGACCACGATCCAAACATATGTCCCGCACCTGGCCGCGCCTTCGTCCCGCTCGACTCTGCACTGAAGCGGTTCGGAAAGTAATGAGCCCGACACGGCTGCGACGCGACAATGTCGAGAAGTCGACAAATCCAGTCCTCATGACGCCTCCTCGGAAGCAAACGAAGCCACCTTCTGGAATAGAGGCAGGAAGACGACTTGGCATGAACGATGCAGGCAATGAGGTGAACCGCCAAGCACGAATCCGGACTGGGAGCTTAGAGAAACCGCCAATGCATATCGTAGTCTGCATCAAGCAGGTGCCGGATTCGGCACAGATCCGCGTGCACCCGGTGACGAACACGATCATGCGTCAGGGTGTTCCGACCATCATCAATCCTTACGACCTGTTCGCCCTCGAAGAAGCGCTCAAACTGCGCGACGTTCATGGTGGCGAGGTTACTGTGCTCACAATGGGTCCGCCCATGGCGGAGGACTCGCTGCGAAAGGCGCTCGGTTACGGTGCTGACCGAGCAGTTCTCTTGACGGACCGCTATTTTGCCGGATCCGATACGCTGGCGACTTCCTTTGCTCTTTCGCAAGCAATCGCAAAAATTGGGGAGACTTTCGGCAGGCCGGACATCGTCTTCACCGGCAAGCAGACGATTGACGGCGATACCGCCCAGGTCGGACCGGGCATAGCCAAGCGCCTAGATTTATCGCAACTTACCTATGTCGCGAAGATTGCCTCCATCGATCTCGATACGCGAGAGATCGAAGTCGCTCGTCGCGCCGAAGGCGGCACCCAGTTGCTGAAGAGCAGACTCCCTTGCCTCATTACCATGCTGGAAGACACCAACGAAATCCGCCGGGGCTCGCTCCAGCAGGCTCTGTGCGCGGCGCGCAGCCAAGTCGTGAAGTGGACTGCAGCCGACGCCGGCATTGACGATCTCACCCGGTGCGGTCTGCGTGGCTCGCCTACAGTCGTCAAGCGTGTTTTCGCCCCCACCGCACGGGCAGAAAGGGCGGCGCAGATCGACACCGCGGAAAGGGGCTTGCAGGACATAGCCGATGAACTCATCGCCGATATCTTAACCCGCCGGCCGGCGCTGGAACATGAGCTGGCCTTCAACAGCGGCACGTGACGGCCAGGAGCAGAAAATGTCGACCGCAAGCCAAACTACCCCTCGCATTGCCCCCGGCCGTGCCGGTGTAAAGAAAGAACTTCCCGACCGTTTCAAAGACTACCGGCACGTGTGGGTCTTCCTCGAGCTCGAACGCGGCAATGTGCATCCTGTATCATTCGAACTGCTGGGCGAAGGCCGCAAATTAGCCGACAAGCTTGAAGTCCAGCTCGCGGGCGTCGTGCTGGGACCGCCGGGCGAGATGGTCGAGGACGCTGTTGCCGAGGCCTTCGCTTACGGGGCGGATCTTGTCTACATCGTCGATGCGCCGCCGCTCGCCGACTACCGGAACGAGCCGTTCGCCAAGGCGCTCACGGATCTGGTCAATACCCATAAACCCGAAATCCTCCTTCTCGGCGCGACCACACTGGGCAGGGATCTTGCAGGCTCGGTAGCGACGACCCTGCAGACGGGGCTCACGGCCGACTGCACCGAACTTGATGTAGATTCCGACGGTTCACTCGCCGCGACCCGTCCGACTTTTGGTGGCTCATTGTTGTGTACGATCTATACACTAAATTACCGGCCGCAAATGGCGACGGTGCGACCAAGGGTCATGCCTATGCCGCAACGGGTGGATAAGCCGGTCGGGCGTGTCATGCGGCACAAGCTGTCGCTCGTTGAGGACGATATCGTCACCAAAGTCCTCGGCTTCCTACCGGATAACCAGTCGGCAATGGCAAATCTTGCCTATGCGGATGTCGTGGTTGCGGGAGGCCTCGGTCTCGGAGCGGCGGAGAACCTTCAGCTTGTGAAGAATCTTGCCCGAGCGATCGGCGCCGAGCATGGCTGTTCGCGCCCCTTGGTCCAGAAGGGCTGGATGCCGGCTGATCGACAGATTGGACAAACTGGCAAGACCATTCGACCGAAGCTTTACATCGCGGCCGGAATTTCCGGCGCCATCCAGCACCGAGTTGGGGTCGAGGGGGCCGATCTCATCGTCGCGATCAACACCGATCCGAACGCGCCGATTTTCGAGTTCGCCCACCTCGGGATCGTCACGGATGCAATCCGCTTCCTGCCCGCACTGACGGAAGCCTTCACCCGGCGGCTGTCGCCGCACAGTCGAGACAAGCTTGCGAGTTGAGGGAGAGGACATGATTGAACAATTCGATGCCATTGTGGTCGGAGCCGGCATGTCTGGAAACGCAGCTGCTTACACTTTGGCAAGCCAGGGGCTGAAGGTCCTGCAGTTGGAGCGCGGGGAATATCCGGGCTCTAAGAACGTCCAGGGTGCCATAATGTACGCGAACATGCTGGAGAAGATCATCCCGGACTTCCGGGATGATGCGCCCCTCGAGCGGCACCTGGTCGAACAGCGACTTTGGGTGATGGACGACACGTCTCACACCGGAATTCATTACCGGTCGGACGACTTCAATGAGGCGAAACCCAACCGCTACACGATCATCCGCGCCCAGTTCGACAAATGGTTTTCCCGCAAGGTGCGCGAGGCTGGCGCGACGGTCCTGTGTGAGACGACCGCGACGGAACTCGTCCGTGATGGCAATGGCAAGGTGATCGGCGTCCGCACAGACCGGGCTGGCGGAGTGGTCTTCGCGAATGTGGTCGTTCTCGCAGAAGGGGTGTCGGGATTGCTTGGCACTCGCGCAGGCCTGCGCGAGATGCCGAAGCCGGAGACCGTGGCGATTGCCGTCAAGGAAATGCATTTCTTGCCCGAAGAGGTCATTGGCCAGCGGTTCGGGGTGAAGGGCGATGAAGGCTGCGTAATCGAGGCCGTGGGCACGATCTCTCGCAGCATGGCCGGGCTCGGCTTCCTTTACACCAATAAGGAGTCGATTTCACTCGGCATCGGCTGCCTGGTCTCGGATTTCGCCGCGACGATGGAGAGCCCGTCCGCCCTCCTGGATGCGATGAAAAACCATCCTTCGATCCGGCCGCTGATCGCTGGCTCGGAGGTGAAAGAATATGCCGCCCATCTTATCCCCGAAGGTGGTTACAGGGCCATTCCGCAGCTATTCGGCGACGGTTGGGTCATCGTCGGCGACGCAGCGCAACTGAACAATGCCATTCACCGTGAGGGTTCGAACCTTGCCATGACCTCGGGTCGTGTCGCGGCTGAGGCGATCATCAAAGTCAAAAGCCGCAACGGTCCTATGACCAAAGCGAACCTTGCGCTCTACAAGACGATGCTGGATGACTCCTTTGTGATCAAGGATCTTAAGAAATACAAGGACATGCCAGCCTTACTCCACACCAATTCCAGCAACTTTTTTGACAGCTATCCGCGGTTGATGTCGCATGCCGCTCAGACCTTCATGCGTGTCGACGGCACGCCGAAGATCGAGAAGGAAAAGAACACCACGGCCGCCTTCATCAACGCGCGCTCGCGCTGGGGGTTGGTCAGCGACGCGGTCCGCCTGGCATTGGCATGGCGCTGAAGAGGGTACAAGATGACGATCGCAGTGACGAAGGTTCGTGTCGAGGACAAACTTTACCAGAACCGCTATCTGGTCGATTCCGGCCGCCCCCATATCATAGTGCGACCGCACGACAAGCCAAGCGCGAACTTGCTTGCGTTGACCTACGTCTGTCCGGCGAAATGCTATGAGTTGAATGACAAGGGTCAAGTCGAGATCACCGCCGACGGCTGCATGGAATGCGGCACCTGCCGGATATTGTGCGAGAAAGGCGGCGACATCGAGTGGAACTATCCGCGCGGCGGCTTTGGTGTCCTGTTCAAGTTCGGATGATCAGCCGGTGCCAAGAGCATGCCGGCAGCGAGCAACTGCGGCACACCATGAGCCTCTCCATCCACTTGCAAAGAGCTAGTGAATATTGGGTTTCGCAATTCAAGTTTCCTCGACTTGGTAGGGGTATCCTCAGGCCACGGGGCGCCTGTGCCGGACTTACCACCGGTAACGTGGTCGAGCCCCTTTGGACAATGTCCGGCCATCGTGCCGGATGGCAGCCACAACGGCCGGTGAGCAAATGGAACGGCACAATCCATGATAAAGACGTATGTGCTAGTGCATGGTGCCTGGCATGGCGGATGGTGTTGGCGGGACGTCGCCGCCAATCTTCGCAAGATGGGATGCCACGTGACCACGCCTACCCAGACAGGTGTCGGCGAACGCGCACGTTTGCTGTGCAAGGACATCACGCCCGACACATTCGTGACCGACATCGTCAACCACATTGTAACGGAAGAGCTGAGCGATGTGATCCTTGTCGGTCACAGTCTAGGCGGCATCAGCATCACCGGCGCCGCCGACCGGATACCCGACCATATCAGCCATCTCGTTTATCTCGACGGCGCCATCGTCGAGAGCGGTCAAAGTGTATTCAGCACCATGCCCCCCGACATCGTCGCCGCCCGTCGAAAATTGGTTGCGGAGGAAGGACGGGGTATCTTCATGCCGACTCCGCCGCCAACAGCATTCGGCACTCCCGAGGGACACTCGCTCACGGACTGGGTGCGGCGCCGGATAACACCGCATCCGGCAGGCACCTACGAAAGCGGACTTAAGCTCGAGCACCCGCTCGGCAACGGCAGACCCCGAACCTATGTCGTCTGCACTAATCCACTCCACCCGCCGATGGCGGGAGCGCGAGAATGGGTCGCGAAGCAGGATGGCTGGGCGTGGCAGGAACTCGCCACTGGCCACGACGCAATGATCCTCGCGCCGACGGAAGTTGCTCTCCTTCTTAGCGCTGTCGGCTGAGGAACCAAGTAGGGGGAGCGGCGGCCGATTCTCAGGCCGTGGCCTTGAGCTCTGGTGCAAGGATGTAGGCCCAACGGGTCGTTCCGGTGGCGCCACCGAAACCACTAGGCGGGAGTGGCCTGTCCTGCCGACGTCGCAAGCTTGCGAGCGTTCCGCCGCGGCCGCAGCCCGTAGCGCCGGGCAACCTCCGAGATCACCGCGTCGGCTCCAGGGTCTCGGAGATGACTCCGTGCCTTGTCGTCCATCGACCAATGCCGCCGACCAACAGCGCCGTTGATCACCCTCGAAAACGCCGAGGCTGCCGCTCAGGGTCAATCGTAAGTTCAAGTTCAGACACAAGCCGATCTCCGATCCACCTCAGAATCGGCAGGCCCACAGATCGCGGGTCCTCCTGGAAGGACACAGCGCTTACCCTTGAAATATGGAGAACCATGGCTTTGCGCCGTCGGCAGTTGAGCTGATCTCGCAATGCTATTTCCCCGGCAACGTCCGCGAGCCGGAGAACTGCGTGCTTGGCGTTCTCCTCTGGAAGGAACCAATCTTTCGGAACGTGGCAATGTCATCGACGAGCTCTCACGGGCCAGCACGATGCCGGTTCGGCGCATCGGCGCCCGCCTGAACACGAGATGGCCACTTGCGATTCTAACGATACGGCCGGACGGGGGCTGGGACCGCGGCGGACGAAGCGTGACGGCTGATCGACACAATGGAGAAGGCCGGCTGGGTTCAGGCTAATGCGGCTCGAATTCTCGGCCTCAAGCTGCGACAAGTCGGCTAGGCGATACGCCGGCATAGTATCGAGGTGAAGGAACTTCTAAGAGCCTGATGAGCCAATCGTCAGGCCAGTGGTCTTGCGCGCCCTGTGCGCGACAAGGAGTGCTTCGTGCTTCTGAACGGATTTGGACTTGCACTGTCGCAAGCAGGACAAAATTGTGTCGCGCCGGCCTGACACAATGCGATATCGACCCGAATAGTGAACTGAAGCCGCTTTTTTCAGTTGGTATGGCTCTTGCACCTTGAACCGCGACGTTACCAGCAACGGAGCCGTTTGATGTCCTCACCGACAGTTTCGATTGAGGGGCCGACTAGCACGACATCCGAGGGTCTTCTGGCAGCCGCGAAATCCGGTGGCTGCGCATCGTCTTCCTACGGCTCGTCGCCGACCAGCCCGGGCGAAGAGGATCCGGCTATTTGGGAAAGGATCAAGGATCACCCCTGCTTTTCGGAGGAAGCGCATCATTATTTCGCGCGTATGCATGTGGCGGTCGCGCCGGCTTGCAATGTCCAGTGCAACTATTGCAATCGCAAATACGATTGCGCCAACGAGAGCCGGCCTGGTGTTGTGTCTGAGAAGTTGACGCCCGACCAAGCGCTACGCAAGGTCATCGCCGTTGCCAACAAAGTTCCGCAGCTTTCGGTTCTTGGCATCGCTGGGCCGGGGGATGCCTGTTACGATTGGGAGAAAACGAAGGCAACGTTCGACCGCGTCATCAGGGAAATCCCCGACATAAAGCTGTGCGTCTCCACTAATGGGCTCGTGCTGCCGGACCATGTCGCCGAGCTTGCCGAAATGAATGTTGATCACGTGACGATCACCATCAACATGGTCGACCCGGAAGTCGGCGCGAAGATCTATCCATGGATCTTTTATGAAAATCGCCGCTACTTCGGCATCGAAGCCGCTCGAATCTTGCACGCGCGGCAGATGCTGGGCCTGGAGATGCTGAGCGCGCGCGGCATCCTCACCAAAATCAACTCGGTGATGATTCCTGGAGTGAACGACCAGCACCTGTTTGAGGTGAACAAAATGGTCAGGGAGCGGGGCGCGTTTCTGCACAACGTGATGCCTCTGATTTCGGACCCGGCGCACGGTACCCACTACGGACTCATCGGGCAGCGCGGCCCAACGGCAACGGAGATGATGGCTCTTCAGGATCGACTTGAAGGTGGCGCCAAGTTGATGCGCCACTGCCGGCAGTGCCGGGCAGATGCTGTCGGCCTGCTCGGTGAAGATCGTGGCCAGGAATTCACGCTGGACGGTATTCCCGACGATGTCGCCTACGATGCTGGCAAGCGTCAGGCCTATCGGCAGGTGGTCGCACACGAGCGCCGTGATCATGAGGCGGCGAGGAGCGAGGCCATCGGTATGGTCAAGGCAACAGACTCCGAAAAGTCGCTTCTGGTTGCGGTGGCCACTAAGGGAGGTGGACGGGTCAACGAACACTTCGGCCACGCGAAGGAATTCCAGGTTTATGAAGTCTCGCCTAGAGGGATCAGCTTGGTCGGGCATCGGAAGGTCGAGCGGTATTGCCTCGGAGGCGGGGGCGAAGACGCCATCCTCGAGGGCGTCATCGCAGCGCTCGAAGGCATACACATAGTGCTATGCGCCAAGATCGGAAATCGCCCGAAGGAACAACTCTCGCGAGTTGGACTGCGCGTAACCGACGCCTATGGCCATGACTACATCGAGACCGCAGTCAGCGCACTTTACGCGGCAGAGTTTGGGATCAGACCACTAGCGGCGACGGCCTGAGCCGTCTCGTCCGATAACCAGGAGTTAGAATGGCTTTAAAGATCATCGCATCCCAATGTACCCAATGCGGGGCCTGCGAGTTCGAATGTCCTTCGGAAGCGATCAAGTTCAAGGGCGACGCCTATGTGATCGATCCAAACAAGTGCACCGAATGCAAGGAGGCCTTCGATACGCAGCAATGCGTGTCGGTCTGTCCGGTACCGAAAACCTGCGTTCCCGCTTGATTCCTACCGAAACGGTCGGGTTCGCCGCACGACGACGCCTGCAACCCGCGACCACAACAAAAGCCTCGAGAAAGGAATGGACAGCATGTGGTCCAGACGCGAACAGGAGGTCGAAATCGGCAGACCGCCACGGTTCATGCAGGGTGAGCGGGTCCGTGCGATACGCCACATAAAAAACGACGGCACCTATCCCGGCAAGGAGATCGGCGAAAACC
>NZ_RZQA01001169.1:0-1485 GCF_004022915.1 Mesorhizobium sp. M7A.F.Ca.US.006.04.2.1 | reverse complement strand
ATCCGGAACTGGTTTCGTACCAGGGGCTGGGCTGGGTTTCTGAGCCGATCAACGGGCACGATTTCGTCGGGCATTCCGGCAGCGACGTGGGCGCCTCCAACATGGTGGTCCTGACGCGGGATCAAACCCATGCGGTCGCCGTGCTGATGAACATCGAGGGCACCAAGAAGACCGGCGATTTCAGGGCCTCGGTGATCGAAGACCTCGTCGGGGCGAAGCTTGCGAGATGGTGAGGCAGCTAACCACTCAGGAATGCCGTCAAAAAAACTAAAAAAGGGGAGAGAATATGAATAGACGCGAGTTTCTGATCTCGGCATCTGGTCTGTCGCTGGCCGCAGGGGTTGGAGTGCTGTCTCCTCCTGCGCATGCCTCGCAGGACGAGCTTGTGCTGGTGCTTGGCAGCAGCAGCAATGGCTGCCCCAACTACGACCCGATCCGCGGCACCTATCTCAATCTTGGAGCCTATTTGATCTACGACAGGCTGATCGAGATGGATGCCGATCAGTCCTACCATCCGCATCTCGCGCAATCTTGGGAAAATTCCCCGGACGGGATGAGCTGGAGCTTCACATTGCGTCAGGGCGTCAAGTTCCACGATGGCGAGCCCTTCAACGCGCACACGATCCCGTGGTGGATCTCGAAATACGCGGGCACCGAGAATCAGTTCATGGTCGACGCCATCGACCACGTCGAGATCATCGATGACCATGCGTTCCGGTTCATCATGAAGCGGCCAGAGCCAAATCTCATCTATTATTTGGCGAACGTGTTCATGGGAATCCCGAGCCCGAAGTCCTATGACGCAGTGAGTAACGGCTACGGCGTGACGGAAGCTGTGGGAACCGGGCCTTTCAAGCTTGAGAGCTTCGTCATCAGCCAGGAAACCGTGC
The DNA here is from genome assembly GCF_004022915.1 of Mesorhizobium sp. M7A.F.Ca.US.006.04.2.1. Taxonomy (NCBI): domain Bacteria; kingdom Pseudomonadati; phylum Pseudomonadota; class Alphaproteobacteria; order Hyphomicrobiales; family Phyllobacteriaceae; genus Mesorhizobium; species Mesorhizobium sp. M7A.F.Ca.US.006.04.2.1. Next base: position 595 of record NZ_RZQA01001169.1, on the reverse strand, counting down.
TGGTCAGCAATGACGACTATGCCTGGCCCAATCCGCTCTCCGAAAATCAGGGGCCGCCAAGCATCAAGCGTCTGACACTGCGCGAGATTCCGGATGCTTCGACAGCCTTCCTGGAACTGAAGACCGGCGGGGTTGGCATGCTGCTTGGCCTGCCTACCGAATTTCTCCCTCAGTTGCAGGCTGAAAAGAGCATCAAGTTCCGGACCCTGCCCGGCATCGGCGTCACCACAATCAAGTTCAACGTTCGCAAGGAGCCGTTCACCGACATCAAGATTCGCCAGGCGACAGCCCTGGCTGTTGATCAAGCTGCCATCCTCAAAGGCGTCTACAACGGCATCGGAACAGAGTCGCACCAATTTCTTATCGCCTCGCTCGCGGAATCGCGGGTCGGCAAGGATTTTGAGATCCACTACGATGCGGAAAAAGCCAACCATCTGCTCGACGAGGCCGGATGGGTTCGTGGCGACGATGGCGTCCGTCACAAGGCCGGGGCGCCGCTGGCGGTCAGCCTCTGGACGAGAGGCGAGACCGAATACAAGCGGATTGCCGAAATTGTGCAGGCTCAGCTCAAGGCGGTTGGCATGGCGGTCGATAT
>NZ_RZQA01001168.1:0-1486 GCF_004022915.1 Mesorhizobium sp. M7A.F.Ca.US.006.04.2.1 | reverse complement strand
CCTCGGCCAAGATGATGGCGCACGCCTGGCTCGTCACCGCGCTCAACCCGAAAAGCATCACGTTCTTCGTTGCTTTCCTGCCGCAGTTCCTCGACCGGCACGCCGATTTCTGGACGCAGATGCTGATCTTCGAGACGACCTTCCTGGCGCTCGCCTTCGCCAATGCCTTCGGCTATGCGCTGATCGCGGCACGCGCACGCAACGTGGTGCGCAATCCCAAGGCGATCCGCATCTTCAACCGCACCGGCGGTACGCTGCTGGTCGGCGCCGGCATCGCCACGGTGGCGATGCGTTCCAGCAATTAAGCTGTCTTTTTGATCATGATCCCGAAACTGGTTTTCGGGATCATGACCGGCCTTACCATTTGACGCTGAAGCCCAGATTGCCTTCGAGGATCCGACGCTTGTCGCCACCGAGATTGGTGGTGTAGTCGCCGGTGGCGAAGATGCTGACCTTGTCCGTCACCTTGGCAATCACGCCGCCGCCGAACTCGAACGAGGTCGATCTGCCCTCGGTCGAGATGTCGGTGGTGTCGAAATTGACATGGCTGGTGCCGCCGAAATCGTGCCAGATGTTGGCCTTGAGATACGGCTGCAGCGCCATGCCATTGATCGCTGTTTCGCCTTGCAGCCGTGCGCCGAGCCGGCCGGTCACGCTGCCGTCCGTATCGAAGGAAACCGAAGCAAAGCGGTCCGACGCATCGTCGAGCGACAATTGCTGCCAGACCAGTTGCGCCTGCGGTTCAAGCGTCCAGCCTTGCGCCAGCGCGATGGGATAGCCGCCTTCCAGCGAAGCGGTGACGCCGGTCCCGCCGACGTCGATGCCAATGTCGCGCGACGATGTTGCGTTGCCGCCGAAGAAGGTGGCCATGAGGACGCCGTCCAGGTACCAGCCACCCTGACCGATCCGGGTCCAGTAGCCGCCGATACTGGTGCCGTTGATATCCATGCTGCCGACGGACAGATTGTCCCTGCCCAGCGCCTGGCCGCGCACGTCGCCATTCATGCTGGCATAGGCGACGAACAGGCCGGCGCGATCGGTCTGGCCCGACGCGGTTTCGCGGCCGAACAGATCGAAGCCCGCCTGGAGGCCGAACAGGGTGCCGTCAAAGGACGGCGACACCGTTCCTGAATAGGCCATTTTGCTGTCCTGACCGAAGATGCGGCCCCAGACCGGCGACAGCTCGGTGTTCGACAACAGGCTCTGCTCGCCGCGCCGTTCGTGGAATGTGCCGAGCGTCGTCATCGCCAGATGTTCGGCGACCGGCGGCAAGGCCGAATAGACCGGAACCTCGATGCGATAGAGCAGGATTTCCTCGCCCGCCGCCGCTGTCGGCAGGTCGGGCACCTCAGTTGGCACCACCGGCCGCGGCGGGGGCGGATCCGCCACTGGTGCCGGTGGTGGTGGCGGTGGTGTCGCGGGCGGCGGATCGGCCGGCACGACCGGCGGCGCCGGATCAACCGGATCGGGATCGCCGGGGGTGGAT
>NZ_RZQA01001167.1:0-1489 GCF_004022915.1 Mesorhizobium sp. M7A.F.Ca.US.006.04.2.1 | reverse complement strand
GTCCGGGACGAGCCTGTATGGTCGCCGTCGCTGTATGTCGCTCCGACCGGAACATCGGCAAGAGAGAGAACAAAGATGAGTTCAAACGGAAGCCATGGCGGCAGCGATAGCAGGCATATCGCGGTGATTGGCGGCGGCATCATCGGCTGCAGCGCGGCTTTCCATCTGCTGCGGTCCGGCGTGCGCCGGGTGACGGTCATCGATGCCGGCCAGCCGGGTGCCGCAACCACAAGCGCCGGTGCTGGCTTCGTCTCCCATTGGTCCGCCGGCATGATCCCGCTCGGTGAAGAGGGCTTTCAGCTGCAGCAATATGGCCTCGATTTCTATCGCAGGCTGCACGAGGTCGGCGCCGAGATTGGTTATCGGCCGAACGGCACCTTGATCATGGCGCTGACCGAGGACGGGCGCGAACGCTTCGTCCGCCCGGTGCTGGATTCTCCCTATGCGCCGCCGGAAATGCAGGACCTGGATGCCGTGCAGATCGGGCAGAAGATGCAGGGTCTCATCGATCCGGCCCGGGTCCATTCGGCGGCCTACAATCCGCATGGCATCCAGCTCGACACCAAGCTGGCGATGGGGGTGCTGACCGGCCAGATCAGCGAGCTCGGCGGCGTCTTCCGCAGCAACGCACGCGTGACTGCCGTCCATGATGCCGGCGACCGGGTGACGATCGAGACCGACCAGGGCGGTCTTGAGGCTGATGGCGTGATTGTTGCCGCCGGCGCCTGGAACAACCAGGTCCTGTCAGGCCTTGGCTGGCAGTTGCCGCTGCTGCGCGTCGTTGCAACGCGCATCGTCACCGACGACCGTGGGCTGCCATCGACCATTCCCACCGTCCAGTGCCGCGAATTGCGGCTGTGGCTGCGCGAGACATTCGGCGCCATAATGTGGGGAACCGGCCGGCACTACAAACCTCTCTACAAGACGAACGACAGCGAAATCGAACCCGGCCAGCCGCACAATATCGGGCTGATGCAGGAAACCTCCGAGCAGGAGCTTGCCGAGTTGCAGACGGTGTTCCCGCCGCTGCGCGGTTCGACGATCGCGAGCTGGGCGCAAGGCGTGCCGTGCTACACGCCCGACAACGGCCTTATCGTCGGCAAGGTCCCCGGCAGCGACAATATCGTGGTCGTCGGTGGCGACAATGAGAGCGGCGTCACCCATGGGCCGGGTCTTGGCCGGCTCTCTTGCGAACTGGTTCTCGGGCAGACCCCGTTCGTTTCCGCCGAGCGGTTCCGTGTCGACCGCTACGCATCCGATGCTTTCAAGTCGGAAGCTGAAATCGAAGCCGCCATGCCGGTCTGGGGCGCGCGTCACGAGGCGTCGCGGTTTGGTCGCGAGGCCTGATCGTCAGCTGCCCCCGGCGCTTGCCTGCAAGCTGTCGCCGACGCTGCCGAGCAGCGCCTGCGCCACCGCCCTGACAACCGGGCCGGCGTTCTTCCTCATGACGATGTGGAAGGAGCCGGCGTGGCGCCGCGAGGTCTTGGTC
>NZ_RZQA01001166.1:0-1492 GCF_004022915.1 Mesorhizobium sp. M7A.F.Ca.US.006.04.2.1 | reverse complement strand
GTATATACATAATCGTCATCGATTGAAACGGAAAAGATGATGGCTGCAAAGAGCAAAAGCCGGGCAGGGGATCTTCGTCTGTGGCGCAATGCGCGGCTGACGACAATGGCCGACGGGTCTGCCGGACTTGGCGTCGTCGAACATGGCGCGGTCGCTGCGCGTGACGGCCGCATTGTTTATGCCGGCCCCGAGTCGGAGCTGCCCCCGACACTGGCCCAGGGCGCCGAGACGGTTGATTGCGAGGGCCGCTGGATCACACCCGGCCTGATCGACTGCCACACCCATCTGGTCCATGCCGGCAACCGCGCCAACGAATTCGAGATGCGGCTGGCCGGCGCCACTTATGAAGAGGTCGCCCGGGCTGGTGGCGGCATAGTCTCCTCGGTCAAGTCGCTGCGCGCCGCCAGCGAGAGCGAACTGGTCACCCAATCACTGCCACGCCTCGATGCGCTGATCGCCGAGGGCGTAACCACCGTGGAGGTAAAATCAGGCTACGGCCTGGACCTCGAAAACGAGAAGAAGTCGCTGCGTGCCGCACGGCGGCTGGGCAACCAGCGGCCGGTGACGATCCGCACGACCTTCCTCGGCGCCCACGCGCTGCCGCCGGAAGCCAAGGGTGACAAGGACGCCTTTATCGATCTGGTCGCCAAGGAAATTCTCCCGGCGGTTGCCGCCGAGGGGCTGGCCGATGCCGTCGACGGTTTCTGCGAGGGCATCGCCTTTTCGCCGGAACAGATGGCGCGCGTCTTCGATGCTGCAAAGGCGGCCGGCCTGCCGGTCAAGCTTCATGCCGACCAACTGTCCAATTTGCATGGCGCCGAACTCGCCGCCCGTTACGGTGCGCTGTCGGCCGACCATCTCGAATACACCGATGAGGCAGGTGCAGCGGCGATGGCCAAGGCCGGAACCGTGGCGACGATCCTGCCCGGCGCCTACTATTTCATTCGCGAAACCAAGAAGCCGCCGATCGGCTTGTTTCGCCAGCACGGCGTCAAGATGGCTGTCGCCACCGACAACAATCCCGGCACTTCGCCGCTGACCTCACTGCTTCTGACGATGAACATGGCCGCGACCCTGTTCGGCCTGACCGTCGATGAATGCATTGCCGGCGTCACCCGGGAGGCGGCCCGCGCGCTTGGTTTGCTGGGAGAAACCGGCACGCTGGAAGCCGGAAAATCCGCCGACCTGGCGATCTGGAACATCGAGCGCCCCGCCGAACTCGTCTATCGCATGGGCTTCAACCCGCTGCATGCCCGCATCTGGAGAGGACAATGACCGAACTGACCCTGAAGCCCGGCAATGCGACGCTGGCCGACTGGCGCGCCATCTATCGTGGCGCCGTGCCCAAGCTGGACGATGCCTGCCGGCCGAAAATCAAGGCGAGCGCCGAGGCCGTCGCTAGGATAGTCGCCAAGGGCGAGCCGGTCTATGGCATCAACACCGGCTTCGGCAAACTGGCCAGCGTCCGCATCCCGGCCGAGGGTCTCGAGAC
>NZ_RZQA01001165.1:0-1493 GCF_004022915.1 Mesorhizobium sp. M7A.F.Ca.US.006.04.2.1 | reverse complement strand
GCATTGGCGGAGACCAGTGGGACCCGTTCGTTGCGCTGACGAAGGAAGTGAACCTGCTGTTTTCGGTCTTCTTCCATCAGCGCAACGAATTCGGCGTCGCCCTCGATGCGCTTCGAGGCGGACCTTTCGCACCGCAAGCTCTGATCACCGACCGGATCGACCTCTCGCCGGTTCCGCAGATATTCGAGAGCCTTCGCCGCCGCACCACGCAATGCAAAGTGCTGATCCAGCCGGACCTTGTTTGAGGAGAGTGAAAAATGGCCGTTCAATTCGAAACGCTCGAATACGATATCGATGGCACGAAAACGGTGGTGATGGCCATCGGTAGAGGCAAGCCCGTGCTGTTCCTGCACGGCGCCTCGACGCTTGAAGGCTTCGACTTTGCCGAGGGCCTCGCGGACCGTTTCCGCGTGCTCTGCCCGAGCCATCCGGGCTTCGGCTTTTCTGGCCCGGCGCCGCATGTCGCTACGATGTCCGACATGGTTTTACACTATCTGAATCTGCTCGATGTTCTCCGTCTGCCGGAGAAGCCTCATCTCATCGGCTTTTCCATGGGCGGCTGGATGGCGACCGAACTCGCTGGCCTTGCGCGCGAGCGTTTCGACAAGGTGGTGCTGATCGCGCCGGCAGGGCTCAACGACCCCGCATATCCGGCCACTGATCTCGGCGCGGTCGCGCCGCAGGAGTTGCCGGCCTATCTGGCGCAAGACGTCTCGGTGGCGCTGCGCTACTTCCCGGATGGTTCCGACGCCGCCTTTGCCGAGGCCTTCGGCGCCGATCGCGCCCGCGAAGGCGAGACGCTCGGCCGGCTGCTGGCGCCGTTCGGCATGGGGCATCCGAACCTGCGGCGCTTTCTGGCGCGCATCGCCAATCCGACACTGGTCGTCTGGGGCACCAGGGACCGTATGCTGCCGGCGGGACAGGCTCCGCTCTTCGTCGAGGCGCTGCCCGACGCACGCCTGATCCTCGTCGAGGAGGCCGGCCATTTCGTCATGCAGGAGAAACCCGAAACGCTCAGGAAGATCGGCGATTTCTTCGCCGGCTGATCGCATTTGAAAAGGAGGAGGAGAACACGATGAACAAACCCATCAAGCACAGCTCGTGGGGGACGACCACCGACTATCGCGACTTGCTCAGGAAGATCGCGGAGATCGGACCGGTCCTGGAAGCCAACGCCACCGCCGATGAGGAGAATGGCGAACTGACTGCGGCCACGTTCGAGCTGCTGAAGCCGCTGCGCATGTCGCATATCTTTGCCGCGGAGAGCCTCGGCGGTGCGCAGTTGCGACCCACCGAGGGTCTCGAACTGCTGGCGGCGATCACCTGGCACTCCGGGGCGGCCGGCTGGGTTTCCATGGTGCATTGCTGCATCGGCGCGATGTCGGCTGCCTTTCTGCCGGACAGCGCGGTCGAGCGGCTGTTCGCGCCGGGCTCCGACAACCGTTTCTCGGGACAGGGGGCGCCGCTCGGCATGCTGAAGAAGGTCGACGGTG
>NZ_RZQA01001164.1:0-1495 GCF_004022915.1 Mesorhizobium sp. M7A.F.Ca.US.006.04.2.1 | reverse complement strand
ATGCAGTCCATGCCCGGAATGGTCGAGGATGAGGAGGACGCGCCACTCTTCCGGAAACGGCAGCCGCGCGACGACCGGAGGCGTTCCGCCGCGGTCGTTCTTGCCGGCGTCGACTATGACGCCGCCGTCTTCGAAACTTGCGATGCCGATGCCGGATCGGCCGCCCCGCTCGAGCAGGTTAGCGTCGCCGGCGATGTCCAGAGGCAGATTGTGGAGCGTGCGCAACGCCGAGGCGACGGCAAGGGCGATCTGCGTGCCGGAGCCCAGACCCGCATGACTGGGGATCGACTGCTCGACCACCAGATGGTGCTGGCCGCGAATGCCGAGATGCTTGCAGAGCGTCGACAGATGCTCGCTGGCGCGGGTGCTCTCGGAGCCTTCGACGATGGTCTCGCTGGACCGCGACAGGGTGACGACGGTTTCGGGTTCGCTCAATGGAAGCCCGACGCTGCCGAACCGCCGTCCAGCATCGCCATTGAGATCAAGGAAGCCAAGGTGCAGGCGAGCGGGCACTCGTATGGTAACAGAATTCGACATCTGCCCCCCGATGGGTGCATCATGGATGCATCATGGAAGTTTAGGTGCCCGGTACCATGATAACTGTTTTCGTCGATGGGGCAAGCCAAAGAGAACGCATACGTGTTTGCCGGCTCCGGCGTGTGACAGACCGAGCAATTCGCGGAGGTCGAGATGAACGAGACAGTCAAGGAAAAGGTCTATTCGGAAGCCGAGATCGCCGACCGGCTTGAGAAGGAGCTGCCGAAATGGCGTTATGAAAACGGCTGGATCCGGCGCAAATACAAGACCCACAGCTGGAAATCGACGCTCATGGTCATCAACACGGTTGGTCATCTCGCCGAGGCGGCGTGGCACCATCCTGATATCACCGCCTCCTATGCCTGGGTCGAGGTGCGCCTGACGAATCACGCGGCGAAAGGCATTACCGACAAGGATTTCGAGTTGGCGAAAAAGATCGAGGATGTTGTCCAGTGGCAGCCGGCCAAGGAAGGCGGGGCACTGGAGGGCACTCCACTGACCGACCAACGCTTCGCTTACGTCAAATATGACTAAGCAGGGTCGGAATTTGTTGACGCGTATGAAAACATTCGCTGATCCGCTGCAGGGTGGGGTTCACGGCCAATCCAGTTTCGTCTAGGATCGAGCCGGCACCAGAAAGTAGTTTAGCGAATGGCGGTTGCTTGGATCGGCAACCGGGAAGCGCTGATTGAGCACGCGGCTGCGCATGCCGCGTCGCTATTGTCGTCAAGTCGGTGCCCGGTTTTCAGCTTTGATACGGATATAGATGGCACGAGGGCGGCGATCGCGCTGGCTGAGCGGGCTGGCGCGGCATACGACCATGCCGATGGTGCGGCACTTGCCCGAGAGACCGCGCTTTTTACCGACAAGGGGGCAATGACCGTCGCCCCCGGAGAGACGCGCCGGCGTGCCGATGTCGTGGTGATCGTGGGCGAGCTCCCGCGGATCCATCATGGTC
>NZ_RZQA01001163.1:0-1498 GCF_004022915.1 Mesorhizobium sp. M7A.F.Ca.US.006.04.2.1 | reverse complement strand
TCCGCCGACAGCGCCTTGTTGTAGCCGGTGGCATGTTCCGGATTGCCCGGCACGACGGCATAGCCAACCTTGCCAGCGATCTGCGACTGGGGAATGAAGTTGATCGCCGTGGCGGATTGCGAATAGTTCGCCGCCATCCGGCCGCTTGGAGGCCAGGAATAGATCATCGCAACCTTCCCCGTCAGGAATGCCGCCCAAAGGGAGACGGCGTCGAGCTCGTTGTTACCGGGGATCGAGGCCTTGTTGGCCGCGAGCATGTTCGTCAGCGTCTTGACGCCCGCATCCGACACCAGGCCGGCCTTCATGTCGTCGCCGAACAGTTTCCCGCCGTTGGCACGGTACTGCTGCAGAAAGTCGAACTGATTGCCCGGGCTGCCCGCCTTGCGGAAGTGGCCTGCACCATAAACCTTCGGTGCCATCTGGTCGGTGATGAATTGGGCGATCTGAGCATATTCCTCCCAGGTCTTCGGTGGTCCGAGCTTCGCGTTGAACTTGGTCTGGTAGGCCTCCATCATCTTCGGATCCTCGAAGATGTCCTTGCGGTAGTAGAGAGCGAACATGTCGCCGTCGTCGAAGAAGCCCCAGATCTTTCCCTTGTAGGTCGGCAGCGCCTTGTAGAGAGGATGATAGTCCTCGAGGTCTGCAGGGTTCATATATTTGGCGATATAGTCGTCGAGAGGTGCGATGACGCCGCCATCGGCGAGCGACGGTGTCCAGGCTGGCGAGATGTCGAGCACGTCATAGGCGCCTGAGCCGGCAATGTGCTCGGCGACCGCCTTGGAGTATTGATCGGGATTCGACAGTTCGACCACATTCGACTTCATGCCCGTAAGCTGCTCCCACATCGGCCCACTGAAATTGCGTGGATCGAGCGCCTGCAGGCCTGCCTCGTAGGTCATGTTGATCGTGACGCCCGCATGCGCCTTGGCCGCCTCGACCGCGCGGAAGGCGGAGCCCTCCGCCGGTCCTTCCTTAGATGCTTTCAGCGCAGCGGCCTGCGCCTGTCCCAGCGGCGACGTGGCGTCGGCCAGTTCGAGCTTCTGCTGCGCCAGCGCCCAATCGGTCATCATACCCAAAATGGGTGCAGACGCTGCCAACATACCGGTCATCTGGCCGAAGCGGGTTATGAAATTCCGGCGGGTCGTTTCGCCACGCATGAAGGCGTCGACCTCTGCTTCGAGACCGGCCTGAAAGTCACGTTTTTCACGATCGTTCATAGTGCTTGGTCCTCCCGTTTTCTCATTTGCTCACTCGTCCGCAGGCGCGGCGGTCGAGCATTCCTCCCGTAAGGCCCCCGCAATGGCCGCGGCGGCGCGCCAAATTCTCGCACTCCTAGCTTCCGAAGCGGCCCGCGAAAACGGCCAGCCTATCCTTCCACCGCTCGCTCGAAAGCACCTCGCGATTGACCACACCGCGCGGCTCGCGACCATGTTGAACCTCGATTACCGCTTTGACGTCTGCAGCGCCGTTGCCGGCAAAGCACTGGTCGGTCCAGCAC
>NZ_RZQA01001162.1:0-1498 GCF_004022915.1 Mesorhizobium sp. M7A.F.Ca.US.006.04.2.1 | reverse complement strand
TGCGGCGGTTGAAACCGAGCGCGCGCTCGACATCGCGCAAGCGACCGGCGCCGATGCCGCCCTGCTCGGCTGCACCGAACTGTCGGTGGTGGCCGCCAGCCTCAACGACGTGAATGGATTGGTCGTCATCGACAGCAATGCGGCCCTGGCGCGAGCCTGCCTGACGCGATTAGGGTTCGGTACGCAGGAAGCCCGAGGCCTGCCGACCGTATCGCGGCCGCCAGGACATGATTGGCCGATGCGCGCCAGCTTGGCCGTACTGGCGTAACCCGATCTAGACGCTCTCGAGGTATGTCTCGATCTCGAAATCGCTGACATTGAGCGCGAACGTGTTCAGCTCCTGGCGTTTGCAGGCCACAAAGGAGTCGCGCAGGATGGCTGGAAAAATCTCCGCCACATGCGTCCCGCTCTCGAAGGCGGCGATCGCGGATGCCCAGTCCGGCGGCAGCTTTGCCGGCGGAAGTCCCTGGCCGTCTGTGCCGATCGGATCACCTGGCGACAACTGTCTTTCGATGCCGGTCAGCGCGGCGCCCAATATGGCCGCGAGCACCAGATAGGGGTTGGCGTCGGCTCCCGACACGCGGTGCTCGATACGGCGAGCAGCGGTCGGCCCGCCCGGAATGCGGATCGCGACCATGCGGTTCTCATAGCCCCAGGCGACCGCAGTCGGCGCATAGGATCTTGGGCGCAGCCTGCGGTACGAATTGAAGTGCGGCGCGAACACCAGCGTGCTCTCGGCCATTGCCGCAAGCAGGCCACCGACTGCATGGCGCATGGTCTCCGAGCCCTGGTCGGTGCCGTCGTCGAAGACGTTGCGTCCTTCACCGTCGACCAGGCTGAAATGAACGTGAAAGCCGTTGCCCGCCCGGTCGCCATAGGGCTTGGCCATGAAGCAGGCGGCAAAGCCGTGCTTGCGGGCAATGCCCTTCACCGTGCGCTTGAACAGCACCGCATCGTCAGCCGCCCGCAACGCGTCCGCGACATGGTTCAGATTGATCTCGAACTGACCGACGCCGTTTTCGGCGATGGCCGTGTCGACGGGAATGCCTTGCGTCCGGCAGGCCTCGTAGACGTCATGGATGAAGGATTCGAAATCGTCGATTTCGTCGATCGACAGCGCCGCGTCGGAATCGAGCCGGCGTCCGGTCACCGGCGAGACAGGGCCGACCGGCCGTTGCGATTGCGGATCGACGAGGTAGAATTCGAGTTCCGTTGCCGCGACCGGGGTCAGGCCCAGGACCTTGTAGCGATCGAGGATGCGGGCCAGCGCCCGTCGCGGGTCGCCGAGATAGGGCGCGCCGCTTTCGTCGGCAAGCCACAGCGGGACAAGTGCCGTCGGATGCGCCGTCCAGGCCACCGGCAGAATGCCGCGCCCGGTCCATTGGCACAGTCCATCGGCATCGCCGGTCGAGAAAACCAGGCTGTTGCCTTCGATGTCTTCGCCCCAGACATCCAGTCCGATCAGCGAAAAAGGCATGCGCAGCTTGCCTTCCAGCGC
>NZ_RZQA01001161.1:0-1512 GCF_004022915.1 Mesorhizobium sp. M7A.F.Ca.US.006.04.2.1 | reverse complement strand
AGCCCGAGGTGTAGATCAGCATGGCGAGGTCGATATCGATCCCGCCATGGCGAATGGGCACGGGCGCGACCTTGAGACAATCCTCGAAGGAGGCAGCGCCATCCGGCGTATGGCTGGATGGCGCTTGCGTAGACGCGACGAAGAACGGCCGGTCCGACAGCGCACGCGCCTGGATCACGACAGGCATCAGCTTGGCCTGAGTCAGGATCGCCGCAGCCTCGCAATCGTCGATGACATAAGCGAGCTTGTCGGCCTTGGTGGAGGCGTTGATCGGGCTGAAGGTCGCGCCCGCCTTGAGAACCGCGAAGATCGAGACGGCGGCTTCCCAGCAATTGTCCATGAAGACGAGAACGCGGTCGCCGCGCTGCACGCCATTCTCGGCGAGAGCGGTCGCAAGCCGGTTCGACAGATCGTCGAGCTCGTCATAGCGCAACCGCTCCCGGTCGGTGACAAGCGCCGTCTTCGCGCCATGCGCGGCCGCGTTCGTGATGAGGAATTGCTCGACCCGCATGAGCTCGGGCCTTCCGCTGCCAGCCGTCACGCCGCGACGAGCGATGCGGTCTTCGCTGTGATGAAGGCCGTGATGCGCGCCAGTGAATCGAGGTTGGCCGGCACGATATCGGCGTCCGCAACTGTGATTCCGCAATGGTCCTCGATAAAGGCCACCAGTTCCAGAACGCCGGTCGAATCGATGATGCCGTTCTCGATCAGCGAGTCCGTATCGGCGAGGGCGTGGGTGGTGTCGCCGAACAGGAAGTTCTCGATGACAAAGGCCTTCACTGCGTCTTGGATCGTATCGGTCATGTCGTTCGCTTTCCTTGGTGGTGTCAGGCGGCCTTTGCGTTGCAAATGCCTGTGCCGGTGAAAGTCGTCAGCCACAGCTGCGTCGACAGGATGCCGACAAAGGCCGCGTTGTCGCGAAAGCCGGAGGCCGGCTGGCGGCTGCATTTCTCATGTAGTTTTGCCACTGCCTTCGGATTGAAGAGCCCGCCGGCGCTGACTGCGGCGTCGCCCAGGGCCGACTGGACATAGTCCCTCGTGCCCGGCCCAACGAAGGACTGGCTATCCGGTGCGCGATAGGGCTGCTTGGTCCGCCGGCCGATGGCGGCCGGCAGCAGGTCTTTGGTCGCCTCCCGCAGAATATGCTTCTCCACGAGCCCCTTCAGCTTCATCTCGGGAGGAAGGCCGGCGGCAAACTCGACCAGATGATGGTCGAGGAAGGGAAAGCGGCCCTCGATGCCGTGGGCCATCGCCATGCGGTCGCCCTGGCTGGACAGGATATAGCCAGGGAGAAGGAAGCGGGCTTCCAGATATTGCGCCTGATGCAAGGGATGCCAGCGGGCGAACGCCTCGGGCAGCCGCGCGGCGAGCTCCTCGGCGGCGTCATATCCGGACAATGTGGCACGCAGATCGCCCGAGTAGAACAGCTTCGTCGCCGCCGTGCCGTCGAACCTCGGCCGATGGGAGAACAGCGGATCGTCAAGCGTCGCGCCGCTAGCCCCGAAGAAGGAG
>NZ_RZQA01001160.1:0-1513 GCF_004022915.1 Mesorhizobium sp. M7A.F.Ca.US.006.04.2.1 | reverse complement strand
GGTTTGTCGTTGGTGCCATTAAATTGAATGGTGGCCGGGCCCCAGCCCAGCGTGCCATTGCCGAGCTGAATGGCGTAGGTCACTTTATCGGTGAGACCCTCTCCCGCCCCAAGCGCTTGAATCATACTCTCGAGATTCGCCGTGTCGTAGTGGATCGTACCATCAGTGCCTATCCAGATATGGGCACCCAGGTAACTCGTGTCGGTCCCTCCTCCGACACCGCCGGAGTATGTTGCGTCGCGTGTGAGCAGATCCGCCGGAGCAAGTATCTTCGTTGCGGTCTGCACACTGTCTGCGTTATCGATGGAGTAGAGCTGTTTGGCTGCGCCACCCAGATCATTCGCCAAAACATTCAGGATCAGGACACCGGTATCATTTTCTGAGAGGAGAAAAAGGTCATCCTTCGCCTGCGGCGTGTTGGAGAAAGACGTCGTGGTGCCGCCGGCACCGGTGACCTGAGTAGCCATTTTTCAACCCCCCTTTTAAGAACAGACGCCTCATCTGTTTTATCGACAGTACTGAACGACCGGCTGCTTCCAGCCGAAGAAAAACCGCGCGAATCCAGGCAGGCATGAATTTTCGCCCTCATCCAGGCACACCGCCGCGCTTGGAACAGCCGCCTCAAGCTGGCCATTCACGGACGGATATTGACCCGATGCTGCTGGACGCGACGACTGGTCGTCACGCTACGTTCCCTACCCAACCTACATCGTCAAACTCGTGGCTTTCGACCACGAACTTTAGATGCTTCTTATATTAGGAGATTATTAACTCTTATAGAGAGGAAGCGTCAACGCCCAACTTGGCCGAACAGTTAATAGGCGAACATAAGGGGAGCCACAGTCACTAGAATCGAGTTGTGAGATCGAACAGGCGCACGCCCGATATGAGCCAGGCGGCAGACGTGCGGCTCAGCGTGACCAGAGCCCGCCAGCGCACCACCATACCAACACCGCACCTTGATCGCTGAGTACTTTTCGTGCAGCACGCCAACCCGACAGCCAGCCAGTTCGCTTGAACGGTCGGGGATTCAACTGAGATCACTTAACGCGCCGGACAGCCGGGAAGCTTCATGCCCTTGCTCCCGGAGATCTTGAAGCCGGGCAACTCGAACATCTGTCCCACACGCTCCGTAGCACTTCGTGAAACCTCGTCGTTCGGTACGTGCGACCACACCTCCTCGTTCAAGGCCGATTGATCGTCCGAGCGCTGTCGCGATCGGTCTCGTCAGGGATATATTCGCCGGCATTGGCATCGAAGCCGGTCCAGCCGCCAGCCTCGTAAGCCCTGCGGCGTTCGGCAAGATCGACCGATCTGGATTGCCCCAGAATTTCCTCGGCATTTGCAATGAGTTCATCGTCCACCCTGGCCGTGACCAACGTGCCGCCGCGGCGTACGCCCTCCGCATACACGTGGGCATCGTTCTCGGGCACGCCGGACTCCGTCAGAGCGCCGACAATGCCTCCGACCGCACCGCCTGCCACCGCCCCGGCAACGACACCTGTCGCGGTGG
>NZ_RZQA01000115.1:0-10557 GCF_004022915.1 Mesorhizobium sp. M7A.F.Ca.US.006.04.2.1 | reverse complement strand
GCCGACAGGAACACCACTTCGACATCGTCCAGGCCCTCGACGCGGGCGTGGTATTTGCGCTCGTCGAGGGCCTGGACGATGTCGAAGTGGTGTTCCTGTCGGCTTCCGAAATATCAGGCGAGATCGGCCAGGGTGCCGTCGATCTCGGCATCACCGGCGAGGACCTGGTGCGTGAAAACCTTGCCGACTGGGAGAGCCGCGCCGAAATCGTCGCCCGTCTCGGTTTTGGCCATGCCGATGTCGTGGTGGCCGTGCCGGACATCTGGCTCGACGTCGACACCATGGCCGACCTCGACGACGTCGCTGCCGATTTTCGCCAGCGCCATGGCCGGCGGCTGCGCATCGCCACCAAATACTGGCGGCTGACCCAGCAATTCTTCTCGCAGAAGCACGGCATCCAGGTCTACCGCATCGTCGAGAGCCTGGGGGCCACCGAAGGTGCGCCGGCGGCGGGTCTGGCCGATGTCATCGTCGACATCACAACCACCGGCTCGACGCTGCGCGCCAATCATCTCAAGGTGCTGGGCGATGGCCTCGTCCTGCGCTCGCAGGCCTGCCTGGTGGCGTCGAAGAAGACACGCGCGGCGGCCGATGAAGCGGTCCTGCGCGACATCGCGGCGAAGATGGCGGCTGCGGTCGGATAGCGGCGGGCCTTCGCCCGCTGCCCCTCAGGGCTTCGAACCCTGCTTGAAAACCCTGACGGCGGCCGTCCCGCGGTGTCGGTAGCCTTGCGCCGGGGTTTTCCTGTATAGGAATTATTTCCTTGACTGGTGAGGGCAGCTACGCTACATTTTTGCCCATGGTGCTGATTTGCGCCAGTGACCGCCGCCCAGGCGGGTTTTTGCGTTTGATGTTCATCAACCAACGGAGGCCCCGAAGCGTCGTGGGCCGGATCGTTGCCCTGCCACGACTATCGGCGGGATTTTCACCACCCCCTCAGGCTGATAGGCTCGGCCAATCCCGGGAGGAGAGAGCGATGCCGGTCAATCTCGACGAGCTGAAGAATGCCAGCAATCTGCGCGGACGCGGAGCGCGAGCGGGCGGTGTCTTCGTCGCACCCGTCGATGGTAGGGCGCATGTCTCTGGCGAACGCAGCGTGCCGCTGCTCGACAAGACCATCCCCGCGCTGTTTTCCGACACGGTCAGCAAATACGGCACGCTCGACGCCGCCGTCTTCGTCGACCAGGACAAGCGCTTCACCTGGAGTGAACTTTCGGACACGGTGGATGCGCTGGCCGCCGGCTTCCTGGCACTGGGCCTGGCAAAAGGCGATCGCGTCGGCATCTGGTCGCCCAACCGCTGGGAATGGCTGGTGACGCAGTTCGCCACCGCCCGCATCGGCCTGATCCTGGTCAACATCAACCCGGCCTACCGGTTGACCGAGCTCGACTATGCGCTGAACAAGGTCGGCTGCAAGGCGCTGGTCACCGCTGCCAGGTTCAAGACGTCAGATTATCTCGGCATGATCGAGACGCTGGCACCCGAGATCGCCAAGGCCACGCCGGGCAAGCTCAAGGCACAAAAACTGCCGGCGTTGAAGATCGTCATCCGCATGGGTGACGAGAACTCGCCCGGCATGTTCAATTTCGGTGATGTGCTGGCCATGGCCGGGCGTGACGAGCATGACAGCCTCGACCGCATCTCTGAGAAGCTGAAGCCGGGCGAAGCCATCAACATCCAGTTCACCTCAGGCACCACGGGAGCCCCCAAGGGCGCGACGCTGACCCACGGCAACATCGTTAACAACGGCAACTTCGTCACTTCGGCGATCAAGCTGACCGCCGACGACCGGCTCTGCATACCAGTGCCGCTCTACCACTGCTTCGGCATGTCGATGGGCACGATGGGTTGCGTCTCGAAAGGCGCCACCATGGTTTTCCCGGGAGAAGGGTTCGACGCCGGCGCCACGCTGAAGGCGATGGCTCAGGAACGCTGCACCGGGCTCTATGGCGTACCGACCATGTTCGTTGCTCTGCTGGATCATCCGGATTTTTCCGCCTTCGATCTCTCCAGCCTGCGCACCGGCATCATGGCCGGTTCGCCATGCCCGATCGAGGTGATGAAAAAGGTGGTGTCGCTGATGCATATGGAACAGGTGACCATCGCCTACGGCATGACCGAGACCAGCCCGGTGTCGTTCCAGAGCGGCGTCGACGACCCCTTGGAAAAGCGCGTCTCGACCGTCGGGCGGATCCACCCCCATGTCGAGGTCAAGGCGGTCGATGCCGATGGCGCTACAGTTGCGGTCGGCGTACCGGGCGAGCTTTGCACGCGCGGCTATTCGGTGATGAAGGGTTACTGGGACGACGACGACAAGACCCGCGAGGCGATCGACGCCGACGGCTGGATGCACACCGGCGACCTCGCCACCATCGACGCCGAGGGCTATTGCAACATCGTCGGCCGGGTCAAGGACATGGTCATCCGCGGCGGCGAGAACGTCTATCCCAGGGAGGTCGAGGAATTCCTCTACCGCCATCCAAAGGTCAAGGAGGTGCAGGTGTTCGGCATTCCCGACGCCAAATATGGCGAGGAGCTGTGCGCCTGGATCGTGCTCAAGCCCGGCCAGATCGCCACCGAGCAGGAGGTCAGAAACTTCTGCGCCGGCCAGATCGCCCATTACAAGATCCCCCGCCACATCCGCTTCCGCACCGAATTGCCGATGACGGTGACCGGCAAGCCGCAGAAGTTCCTGATGCGCGAGGCGATGGTGGAGGAGCTGGGCTTGGTGGCGCAGAAGACGGCGTGAACGGGTGAACGCTTCGATCTGTCGGTGCGCGAATGCAGCCACGGTTCGCAGCAGCGCGCAGGGGCTTGCATGAGCGGTTTCGGACGTTCGGTGACTTCATATGCGATGCCGCTGGCCGCCTTGGTCATGGCTGTCGCCGTCAGGGCAGGCGGGCTGTCGGCGGACGAAGGTTCGCTGGGCGTCAGGATACTCGTCGGAGCGCTTTCGAGTGCGATCATGTTCACCACCATTTTCGTGGTGCTCGACCACGCCGAGGCTGTGGCTCGGCGTGTAGGAGAGCCCTACGGCACATTGGTGCTGACTTTTGCCGTGACGGCAATCGAGGTGTCGATCATCGTTTCCATGATGCTGCATGGAGAGAACAACCCTACGCTTGCACGTGAGTCCGTCTTTTCAACGGTGATGATTGCATCCACCGGCGTCGTCGGCACGTGTCTTGCGCTTGGCGGCTGGCGCCATCGCAAGCAGGCAATTGTTCGACAAGGGACCAGCGCATATTTGGCGGTTCTGATCGCGCTGACCATCATGACGCTTATTCTGCCAACCTACACACAAGCTACGGGGCCGGGCACATTTTCGGCAGCTCAACTTGGCTTTGTGAGCGTGCTTTCGGTGCTGCTTTATGCAAGTTTTGTGTTCGCGCAGACCGTCCGCCACCGGGAAGACTTTGTCGAAGGGCAGGCCCACGGCGTTTCGCTGCGGACTGCCCCTCACGAAAGCGTCTTTGCCGGCGCATTGCTGCTTTTGATCGGCCTGATCGGCATTGTCATGCTCGCCGAGCAGGTCGCGGCAAGCGTCGAAGATACGCTCGTTGCCTACCAAGTGACCCAGGCTGACAGCATTGTGGGGGCAATGATCGCCGGGCTGGTGTTGATGCCGGAGGCCATTTCGGCGGTTCGCGCTTCACTCAACAATGAGCTGCAACGCGGTTTGAATGTCGCGATGGGTTCCGCTTGCGCCACAATCGGTTTGACAATACCGGCGGTCGCAGCCGCCAGCCTGCTGACGGGCAGAGGGTTAACCCTGGGGCTTCCAGCGACTGACACAGTGCTTTTGATTTTAGCGCTCTTCATATGCAATGTGAGCTTTAGTACTGAAAGAACAACATTCTTGACGGGCGCTGTCCATATCGTGGTATTTCTTACATATATATTTCTTATATTTGTGCCATGAAAGATTTGGCTCGGGCAGGCGCTTGGGTGAGGCGATGAGACCGCCCGTCAACGGACTGCTTGGGTTCATCAGTCTGGAAGCCGACAGCGAGCTGCAGACGACCGACCTTTGCTTGAGATGACGTTTCCGCTTCCGCGCCGAATTGCCGGTGACGGTGACCGCCGGAGAAGTTTGACGAGGCGATGGTGGAGGAACTGGGGCCGGTGGCGGAAGGAACGGCTTGCGGGCTGGCTGCCTTGTGCCAACTGCTGACGCGCGGCGCGCCTCAAATGGGGCCGCAAGCAGACTGTCAGGTTTAGCGAATTGGCGTCTGGTGAACTGATTTTTGGGAGAACCAACAACCTGGTTAGCCGCCGGTAGGAATTCCAAACCACCAATCTAATGGCATCTCATTGAAACCTGCCGTCTATTAGAAGACTGTATCACTACCAGTTTTTCATCGCCTCTTGAGATTTACGCGTATCTCATCACCCAGGAACCAACCACCTCCCTCGCTCCACGAAGAGATGATTCCGCGAGTCTCAAGCCATTGGACCAATGCACGATTTTCATCTGATCTTGGCAATCTTGGAGTGTGATATCCTGTCGTGATCTCAGAGAACGGATCTGGAAGCGCCGCAAGCACCTCGCGCGCTTCGTCGACCGCGATAGTCGAGTGAAACTTGTTGAACAGGGAAATCTGCGTCTCAACGGGCCTTGAATTCAGGATCAGTGACCGCGCTTTAGCCGCATCAATGCCGGATATACGAACGTTGGTGCGGTCAAGAATCGGGCCTATGAGCGCCGCTCGTTTGGGCAGTTCCGTTAGCGTATTCAAATCCATCAGGTCGATTATCGCGCGCTTATCGTCATCTGTTATGTCGGCTTGAAGAAGCCCTTCTCGGAAGACGTCGTCGAGACCGAACATTTCGGGATCGGTGAGATAAGCTTCGATGTTTTCTGCCATGAAAAGGACCGGCAAGTCTGTATTGACATCTAGGCTTTCAAGGGTCTCCTTTGAAAAGGTGATCTTGCGCTCCTCTATGAGAATAGTAAGCTTCGAAGAATCGAGGCTTTTGGGAAAATTCTTAAACGTATTGGGCAACGCTCGGACATATTCCCGGTAACTGTCATCGCTCAGTGCATTCGCGATAACAAGGAATTGGCGTAGCGGCAGTGTCTCGGGACCGTTACGCAGACTGTGCTTCAGAATTACCGCGCGCACATCTTTCCGATCAAGATAGGCCACCAGAGTTTCCGCTGCGAAGCCACTGCCTCCCATGAACGAGATACAATTGTCCCATGTCGGCGCGATACGTCGCAGCTCAAATACCGAGGCGTGCAATTTCTCCGGAACACCCTCCAGCGCTGGCAGGAGAGCCGTCTGTCGACCGAGAAATTCACGAAGATTGTCTTCGTCAAGTTCCTCACGACCTAGGAGATCGGTTATGGCTGCCGCATCTTCTTCAGAATTGTCGTGAAGCTCAAGGAGCACGTCGCTAAGATAGATATCAAGATCGCGTTCGACCCTGGTGATCAAGGCAGGATCTGTGAGCGAACGCAGCGTAGTGTAATTGCGCTCGCGAAACGCCATGAGATTGGTCTCGCCCATGACCTCGCGATAGATGTGTTCCACATTGGCAATCGAGAGTTTAAAAAGGCCACGTCTTACCATGAAGCGCACGATGCCGGTGAACTTTCCTATTGCCGGAAGGTCTCGAACCTCGAAGCCAATGCGCTCGAGGCGTTCGGGTGCCAAGTCAGGTGCAAGTGCCAGAATTTCAGGGAGCTTCGCCGCGACGAAATCAGGGAACTCGTCGCCATCGCGTGCTAGTGTTTCTAGCGCCCTTTCCGGCAGATTGGTTACCAACTGTGTGATATGGGAAAGACTGCGCTTGCTGGCGATTGCCGTCGGAACGAACTGCCTCCATTCGTCAGCCAGGCGGGAAAGCAACTTGGGGACGGCGCGTCCCGTGGCGTAGTAGGCCTCTAAGAAATCTTCGCAGCCTTCGAACTGGGACGCGATGAACTCGAAAAACTTACAAGTCTGATCGCTGTACCGGCTCGCCTCGTTTAGAAGGCAGTCAACCAATTTGACGTTAAGAACATAGCTTTGCCCGAAGTCCGCTTCGCGCATAGCTGCGATGACCTCATTTGGGTTGTCAATCTGAAAGTCGGGGTCGGGGGTAAAGAACGCCCGTATCTGGATCAGAAACTTGTTGTCATTAGGCGACAGCCGGCCAGAATGGAACAGTGACGTATATTGATAGTACGTATCGTCGAGATGGCCTTCTAGAATCAAGAAGCGAGCCAACTCGCCCTTCTCGCCGAAGCCGTCGAAAAGGTCAGTCACAGGGTCGGCGCTTGAACGCACGAGTTCATTGAACTTGGCTGTTCGAAGCGTCGCGATCTTCGCTCTAAGCTCGCGAATCCGTTGCAAGCTCTCGCTCTTGTTGGCCTCAGATTTGCTTTCAATTTCCGCCTTCCGCTGAAAGTAGGTTTTCTCGCTATCCACTTCGTTCTGCAAGGCCGAGATATCAATCCGCTGTCCCCTATTATAGACATCGCGGAAGGTAATCTGAGGAAGTGCGATTAACTGTTCAAACGCGTCGTGCCCAACGAGCGAGTGAAGTGCGATCCAAGACTGCCCGTCAAGGCTGATGCTATTGACGTTCGCAGGAAGCATCTGAACGAGCGTCATTGCGTAGATTTGGCGCAATTCTTTCAGGTCAGAGGGTGTCTGCCTTACGGCAATGTCAATCTTTCGTTCGATTTCCGCTATCTCTGCCTTACAGGCCACCTCCTCGTGCGCAACGAGTTCATCGTGGCGGCCCAGAATGTCAGCGAGATTGCCTTCGCCTCGGTGCAGTTGTTCGAAATCCCTGGGGTAGACGTTCTTATAAATCAGGACCGCAAGAAGCTTGTTGGCGTTGAGAGTATTTTCGTCGTCGGTCTCCAAATTGGCGACGTAGATGGCGTATTCATTGAATATATTCTGAATAAGTCTCAAGTCGTCTAGATACCGTGAGACCTCTCGAAGGAACTGTCGATCAAGACGACCGTCGAGTTCAAGCCTCTTTCCCTGCTCCAGGACCATATCAATCGAGTTCGAAGCGTTTATGATGGGAATAACAGGAATGACGAATTCGAAGAATTTGGTCCGGTCTGTATTAACAAATACGTCGTCGCGCAGAGCGTAAAGAAATCTAATAGTTCGCCTGACTCCCGCGTTCGCATTCACCAAGCCGTTGATTTCACGCAACGTCACGAATATTTCTGCATCTTCGAATCGGTCCAGATCCTCAATGATTACGAGATCATATTCCGTTGCCTGAAAGAAGTAGATAATTTCATCCAAATGACGGTTAAGTATTGAATCGAGATTGTCTGATGCGGGCCTTATTTCTATGTCTTTTAGAGAGATGCTTTTGAGTGACAGCCCAAAGCTGGCGACATAAAATTTGTGCAGCGCAACCCACAAAAAAAGCAACGAGAACCCGAATATTGTGAAATTAGGCCAATTGCTGAATTCGAGTGGATCGAAAAAGGTGCCGCTGACTATCGCTTCCCGCTTTGTGAATACGTACCAAATCGAAAGTAAGCCGAACATAATGTACAGCGATCTGAAGATCGACAGGACGCCAGGGGATTGAATTCGCTTAAAGCGCGACAGTGGAAGTTTGTTGGCATCTGCACCATACAGCATTTGCTGCAGTATGCTTCTTTCAATCTCCTGCCGGCTCACTTTGAGACTTGGGGTGCTAGCTTCTTTGTCGCCTGGTGGCTGGCCTCTTTCACGAACGCCGCGAGAGATATGTGAAGTGAAGGTCTTCGGTATCTTTTCAGGAACGATTGGATGATGCTGCTTTTTCCTGAACCATAAGGCCCCGTCAGCGCTATATTGTTCACCTTCGGGTCTGTCGTCGCGAAGAGCAAAGCTTCGGAATATACACCGGCCTTGTCAGCTTGGTCGGTCGGTGCGAGATTTACAAATTTTGCTTTTGTGACGGCGGGTCGACCAATACCTTCCAAGAGGGCCCCGAAACTAGTGAACCAGCTACCCAGCGAATTTGTTAATGTTGGAATTCGTTTAGCCATAAGTAACCTAAATATCACTGGTCCAAGCGACAAATATCACTGAGGAGCCGGAAAACACCTACTTTTCATCTCCAAGAACTCCGCATTTGGGAATCGATCAGTAAAGTCCCGCCGCCCGCAATCATAGCGGGAAGTAGCCATAGACAATAGCCTCGATGATTGGCAGCTTTCGGGCGCTCACGGTATCAGCCGCAACGACCGAGATTGGGCGCAAAGCTGGCATCTAAGGCCGAGCTATTAAGTCGTCATTGGGGACAAGACTTGACGGCTCGTGCCAGTCGCTCAGGCGCGGGCCATGGCCCGCGCCTTCGCATATTCAGCCTTCCAAAGAGCTCAGTCCTTCTCGAAGATGCGCGCCTTGGCGACGACACCGGCAATGGCGCCGCCGATCAGCGGTGCCACGATGAACAGCCAGAGCTGGCCGATCGCCGCAGTTCCCGAAAACAGCGCCGGACCGATCGAGCGGGCCGGGTTGAGCGACGTGCCGGTCACCGGGATGATGGCGAAGTGCAGCCCTGCCAGCGTCAGGCCGATGACCAGTCCGGCGAACGCCGTCGAGTGCTTTTCGGCCGTGACGCCAAGGATCACGGTGACGAAGGTGAAGGTGCCGATCACTTCCCACAGGAAGGCCGAACTGACACCCCATTTCGTCATATCCCAGCCATTGGCGCCGAAGCCGGTGGTGTGTCCGCCAACCTGGCCGGAGACGATGATCCACAACGCCAGTGAAGCAAGGACGCCGCCGATGACCTGCGCGATCCAGTAGGGGATGACGTCCTTGGCCGGCAGCCGGCCGGCAAGGAAGACGCCGAGCGTCACCGCCGGGTTGAGATGCGCGCCCGAAATGGGGCCGATCGCATAGGCCGCGGCGATGAGGCCGATGCCGAACGCCAGACCGATGCCTTCCTGGCCAAGCGGCAGCGCGCCGCCGAAGCCGCCCGTCACCACAGAAGCCGTACCGATGAACACCAATAGAAATGTGCCTAGAACTTCCGCCAGATAAGTCTTCATTGCCCTCTCCTCGTGTCGATCCGCCGGTTCACCTTTTCGCGCCGCGAATCACAATCGGAAGAGTATTCGCAACCAGAAAAGTTGGAAAGCAGAGCGGTTGTGCCGGCCGACCTGCTTGTGCGCGCCGGTTGCGCGCTCTAGAGCAGGGCCGGAATAATTTTCTGCGTGACGGAACAAGACAATGCGACTGGGCGGAAGGCTGGCTGCGGCCATCGAAGTGCTGGAAGACATCGGCCGGCGCCACCGGCCGGTGGCGGACGCGCTGAAGGATTGGGGCCTGTCGCATCGCTTCGCCGGCGGCGGCGACCGTGCGGCCATCGGCAACATCGTCTATGACGCCTTGCGCCACAAGCGTTCCGCGGGCTGGCTGCTGGGGCAGGACACGCCGCGCGCCATTGGCTTCGGCGCCCTGCTGCTCGAATGGGGGCAGACGGCCCAGTCGCTCAACGAGGCGCTGGATGGTGACAAGTTCGCACCGCCGCTGCTGACCGCCGCCGAGCTTCAGGCCATCGCCGACGGTCGGCTCGCCGATGCGCCGGACGCGGTGCGGGCGGACGTTCCCGACTGGTGCGCGCCGCTTTTCGAGCGAGCCTTCGGCCCGAGTTGGGCCGACGAGGGCGCTGCACTGGCGACGCGCCCGCCGCTCGACCTCAGGGTCAACACCTTGCAGGCCAACCGCGACAAGGTGCTGGCCGAACTGACGGGAACCGGCGCCAAACCCGCGGCAATCGCCCCGCACGGCATCCGCATTCCACCGATCGACGGCGATGGCCGGCACCCGAATGTGCAGGCCGAACCGGCCTTCCAGAAGGGCTGGTTCGAGGTCCAGGACGAAGGCTCGCAGATCGCGGCCGCCCTTGCCGGGGCCGAAGCCGGCATGCAGGTGCTGGATTTCTGCGCCGGCGCCGGTGGCAAGACGCTGGCACTGTCGGCTTCGATGGAAAATCGTGGCCAGATCTTTGCCCATGATGCGGAGAAAGCACGGCTGGCGCCGATCTTCGACCGCATCCGTCGTTCGGAAAACCGCAATGTGCAGGTGGTCACCAAGCCCACGGAACTCGCGCCGCTCGGCAACCACATGGACATCGTGCTGGTCGACGCGCCCTGCACCGGCAGCGGCACGTGGCGGCGCCGCCCCGACGCCAAATGGCGGCTGACGCAGAGGCAGCTCGATACCCGCAAGGGCGAACAGTCGGCGATCCTCGATGCGGCCAAAGCCTATGTCAAACCGGGCGGCCTGCTGGTCTACATCACCTGCTCGGTGTTTGATGAGGAGAATGGCGAGCAGATCGCGGCCTTTCGGGACCGTAACAGCGGCTTTGTTCCCGTCGACCACCGCCAGCTCTGGGACAGCCGTTTTCCCGGCCATCCGGCAGCCGCGCGCATCGGCGCCAAAGGCGACATCTCGCTGTCGCCGGCGCTGAGCGGCACCGACGGGTTTTACTTCTGTGCATTGCGCAGGTCGGCCTGAATCCGATCGGATGTCGCCAATTCCTCGCGGATGCGTGGCGCCAGCCGGCAGGCCAGGCCGATTGTGCAGTGCAGCA
>NZ_RZQA01001159.1:0-1515 GCF_004022915.1 Mesorhizobium sp. M7A.F.Ca.US.006.04.2.1 | reverse complement strand
TCGCTATCCACCGCCGCATAGT
Source organism: Mesorhizobium sp. M7A.F.Ca.US.006.04.2.1 (assembly GCF_004022915.1). Taxonomy (NCBI): domain Bacteria; kingdom Pseudomonadati; phylum Pseudomonadota; class Alphaproteobacteria; order Hyphomicrobiales; family Phyllobacteriaceae; genus Mesorhizobium; species Mesorhizobium sp. M7A.F.Ca.US.006.04.2.1. The sequence continues at coordinate 1,493 of NZ_RZQA01001159.1, read as the reverse complement.
GGCGCACGGGTTGGTTCTCGCTGGGCTGTTCGAGCTCCAGGTAGCCGTTTCGGTCGAGCTTGCCGCCGCTGTCCTTTGCCTTCGCGATCCATGCCTGGAAACCGGCATCGTCGAGGCCGTGGAACGCGAAGCGCATTCCCGAGAAGCCGGCGCCGCTGTAATTGGCAGAGAACCCTTCATAGTCGCCGGACTTGTTGATGACGGCGTGCAGCCTGGTTTCCATACCCGGCATCGCATAGATCTGGCCGGCCAGTGCTGGAATGTAGAAGGAGTTCATCACCGATGCGGAGGTAATGCGAAAGCTGATCGGCCGGTCGACCGGCGCAGCCAGTTCGTTGACCACGGCGACGCCGTATTCCGGATAGATGAACAGCCATTTCCAGTCGAGCGCGACGACTTCGACCTCAAGCGGGCGCACGTCCGGCGGCAGCGGCTTGCCGGCCGCTACACGTCCGATCGGACGATAGGGGTCGAGCAGGTGGGTGCCCATCCAGGTCACTGCGCCCAGGCAGATGATGATCAGAAGCGGCACAGCCCAAATGACGAGTTCGAGATGGGTCGAGTGGTCCCAATCCGGCTCGTAGCGCGCCTCGCGGTTGGACTGGCGGTATCGCCAGGCAAAGAATATGGTGAGAGCCATCACCGGTATGATGACGATCAGCATCAGTGCCGTGGACACCATCAGCAGGTCACGCTGCTGCTCGGCGACGTCGCCGGCAGGGTTCAGGACGACCATGCTGCAGGAGCCGAGCGATGCCAGCAGGGGCAGCAGGAAAAGGGTACGGAGACGGCTCAATGTATGACCTGTCGGTTGTTCCCCCCAGTGCTAACCGTACCGCGGCGATGAAGGCATTGGACAATTTGTCCAATGCCGCAATGACGCGGCAGGCGTCATCAAAGCATCTGGCCCGCGCACATGGCAAGCGATCGTATGAGACCGCGGCGGGGCGACGGAGAATGCTGTGAGCCCAACTTCGAAGATCGAAGCCGACGCAAGACGGATCAATGCGCGGCATCATGAGGTGAAGCCCGGCGAAATCGCCGTTGGCGTCATCATCGGCAGGACGTCGGAATTCTTCGACTTCTTCGTCTACGCGATCGCTTCCGTCATCGTTTTCCCCAAGCTCGTATTTCCATATGCCGACCCGTTGACCGGCACGCTCTACTCCTTCGCCATCTTCGCGCTTGCCTTCATCGCGCGGCCGATCGGGACGGCGATCTTCACCGCGCTCGACCGCGCCTACGGACGTAGCGCCAAGCTCACCATCGCGCTGTTCCTGCTGGGGACCTCGACCGTGTCGATCGCCTTCGTGCCCGGTTACGACCAGATCGGCCCGGCTTCGGCCTGGCTGCTGGCCATGTTCCGGATCGGTCAGGGACTGGCGCTGGGCGGGACATGGGACGGACTTGCCTCGCTGCTGGCGTTGAATGCCCCCGAAAAGCGTCGCGGCTGGTATGCGATGTTCCCGCAGCTGGGCGCGCCACTCGGGCTC
>NZ_RZQA01001158.1:0-1517 GCF_004022915.1 Mesorhizobium sp. M7A.F.Ca.US.006.04.2.1 | reverse complement strand
CGGCTGAAGGCTGTGATCGACGAGGTTCAATCGTCCGAAACGCCGGTCATCCTGTTCATCGACGAGGCCCACACCTTGATTGGCGCCGGCGGTGCTGCCGGAACCGGTGATGCCGCCAATCTCTTGAAGCCGGCGCTGGCACGGGGCGAACTTCGCACCATCGCCGCAACGACCTGGGCCGAATATAAGCAGCACATCGAGAAAGACCCGGCGCTGACCCGCCGTTTCCAGGTGGTCAAGATCGACGAGCCGTCGGAGGCGGTGGCCGTTCTGATGTTGCGCGGTGTGGCAGGGGTTCTGGAGCAACACCACAAGGTGCAGATACTCGACGAGGCGATCGAGGCAGCAGTCGGCCTGTCGCATCGCTACATCCCGGCACGGCAACTGCCTGACAAGGCGGTGAGCCTCCTCGACACCGCCTGCGCCCGTGTCGCCATATCGCAGCATGCTACGCCAGCCGAGGTCGAGGACATCATGCGCCGCCGCCAGGCTCTGGAGGTCGAGCGCGGCATCATCGGGCGCGAGGCCGCGATCGGCATCGAGGTGGCTGAACGGCAGGCGCGCGTCGACACCGGGCTTGCCGAAAGCGAGATCGCCCTGGCTGCGGCGCAGCAGCGTTGGGATCGTGAAAAGGTGCTCGTCGCCGAGATACTCGAACTGCGCGCCAGGCTGCGCGGCGAGGGTGTGGCGCTCGATGCGGCCACCGGTGGGGCCGATGCCGAACCGGCAGCGGCGAACGCAGAAACGACCAAGGTAGCGGAGTCGTCAGAGACTGAGCCGCCCAAGGCCGCCCAGACGGACGCGGAGACACAGGCCGCTGCCGATCCTGCCGCCGATCTCGCCCGATTGCGCGCACTGATGGCCGAATTGGCAGCGGCACAAGGCGAGACACCGCTGATTCTGCCCTCGGTTGACCGCAATGCAGTGGCCGCCGTGGTCCAGGACTGGACCGGGATCCCGACCGGACGGATGCTGTCCAGCCAGACCGAAAAGGCGCTCAAGCTCGCCGCCACGCTTTCGGAACGGGTCGTCGGCCAGGATCACGCCATGGAGATGATCGCCAAACGCGTGCAGACCAGCCGCGCCGGGCTTGGCGCGCCTGAAAAGCCGGTCGGGGTCTTCCTGCTTTGCGGCCCCTCGGGCGTCGGCAAGACCGAAACGGCATTGGCGCTGGCCGAAACGCTTTACGGTGGCGAGCAGAACCTGATCTCCATCAACATGTCCGAGTTCCAGGAGGCGCACACCGTCTCGACACTGAAGGGCGCACCGCCCGGCTATGTCGGCTACGGCAAGGGCGGCATCCTGACCGAAGCGGTGCGCAGAAAACCCTATTCGGTGATCCTGCTCGACGAGGTCGAGAAGGCGCATCCCGACGTCCACGAAATCTTCTTCCAGGTCTTCGACAAGGGAATGATGGACGACAGCGAGGGCCGCCGGATCGATTTCAAGAACACCCTGATCCTGCTCACCTCGAATGTCGGCTCCGAAGTCATCATGGACCGCACAAGGAATGGCAC
>NZ_RZQA01001157.1:0-1517 GCF_004022915.1 Mesorhizobium sp. M7A.F.Ca.US.006.04.2.1 | reverse complement strand
CAGGCGTTGCCGCCCGTCAGCGGCGGCGGCTGGTTCGTCACGTCGTCGGTCACGCCCAATCCTTCTATCGTCAGAAAGCCACGAATCCGAGGCTGTCGGCTAGATATAGCCAAGCCATGCAGCGCGCGCGATGAAAATACCGGCCGATACAATCGGCCGTCTACACGAAAAAAATGAGGAGAACGGCTCCAATGCAAAGCTGGCGCTTGCAGCCGCAAAGTCTCCACCCTATAGCAGCCCCTTGAGATGACCGACGCTTCGTCCCCCTATCCTCATCGCCATCTTCTGGGCATCCGCGACCTTTCCCCTGCCGACATCGAGCTGTTGCTCGACAGGGCGGACCGGGCGGTCGCGATCTCGCGGCAGTCCGAGAAGAAAACCTCGACGCTGCGCGGCCGCACACAGATCAACCTGTTCTATGAAGCCTCGACGCGCACGCAGTCGTCGTTCGAACTGGCCGGAAAGCGGCTTGGCGCCGATGTCATGAACATGTCGGTGGCAAGCTCTTCGGTGAAGAAGGGCGAAACGCTCATCGACACGGCGATGACGCTGAATGCCATGCGGCCCGACATACTGATCATCCGCCACCAGTCGGCCGGTGCGGCCGCGCTTCTCGCGCAGAAGGTCGGCTGCTCCGTCGTCAATGCCGGCGACGGCGCGCATGAGCACCCGACACAGGCGCTGCTCGACGCGCTGACCATCCGCCGCGCCAAAGGCCCGCTGTCGAAGCTGATCGTGGCGATCTGCGGCGACATCCTGCATTCGCGCGTGGCGCGCTCCAACATCATGCTGCTCAACGCGCTCGGCGCGCAGGTGCGCGTCGTTGCGCCGTCGACGCTGCTGCCCACTGGCATCGAGAAGATGGGCGTCATCGTCACCCGTTCGATGGCCGAAGGCCTCAAGGACGCCGATGTGGTGATGATGCTGCGCCTGCAGCGCGAGCGCATGGAAGGCGCCTTCGTGCCTTCGGTGCGCGAGTATTTCCGCTATTTCGGCCTCGATGCGGAAAAACTGAAGGCGGCCAAAGACGACGCGTTGGTGATGCACCCCGGACCGATGAACCGTGGCGTCGAGATCGCTTCGGAAATCGCCGACGGCCCGCAAAGCGTCATCCAGGAACAGGTCGAAATGGGCGTTGCTGTGCGCATGGCGGTCATGGAAGCGCTGCTCGATCCCCGTCGCAACCAAGAGGGCCGCGGCGCATGAGCATAACGGTCTTTGAGCGCGCCCGCATCGTCGACCCCTCGCGCGGCATCGACGAGATCGGCGCCGTCATCGTCGATGGCCGCAAGATCGTTGCCGCCGGCAAGGCAGCGCTCAACCAGGGCGCGCCCGAGGGCGCCACCATAATCGACTGCGCCGGCAAGGCGATCATTCCAGGCCTGGTCGATGGCCGCGTCTTCATCGGCGAACCGGGCGGCGAGCATCGCGAAACCATTGCGTCGGCGAGTGTCGCGGCGGCGGCTGGCGCCGTCACCTCCATCGTCATGATGCCCGATACCGACCCAGTGATCGAC
>NZ_RZQA01001156.1:0-1519 GCF_004022915.1 Mesorhizobium sp. M7A.F.Ca.US.006.04.2.1 | reverse complement strand
ATCCATTCGGCCAGCGACTTGCCGACGCCGCCGCCCTGGCTGAAACCGGCCATGACGCCGCAGGCGACCCAGTAGTTCTTCAGGCCGCGCACCGGCCCGACAATCGGATTGCCGTCCGGCGTGAAGGTGAAGGCGCCGTTGACCCATTTGCGGATACCGGCCGTCGCCAGGCAAGGGAAGCGCTCATGCGCCTTGGCGAGTTCCGGGCTGATGCGGTCGATGTCTTCCGGGATCAGCTCTATGCCGTAATCCCACGGCGCTCCGTCCATGTTCCAGTGCTTTGGGTTCTGCTCATAGACGCCAAGCAGCACACCCTTGCGCTCCTGCCGCAGGTATGAAAAGCCGTCGAGATCGACGGCGATGCCGATTTCCCTGTCAAGTGCTGCGATCTCCGGAATGTCATCGGTGATGAAATAGTGGTGCTCCATCGGCGTCACCGGCAGGTCGACGCCGGCCATGCGGCCGAGCTGCTTCGCCCACAGCCCGCCGGCATTGACGACATGCTCGGCGATGATGGTGCCCTGCTCGGTGATGACGTCCCAGCGCCCGTCGGCACGTGCTTTCAGCTCGACGACCCGGTTGCGCAAGATGATGTCGGCGCCGCGCTTCTTCGCAGCACCCGCATAGGCATGCGTGGTACCGTACGGGTCGAGATGGCCTTCGTTGGAATCATGCAGGCCGCCAAGAACACCGTTGACGTCGACGATCGGGCAGATCGCCTTGATCTCGTCGGGCGTGACCAGGCGCGCGGTCTCGATGCCGACCGACTGGAACACGGCCCAGGCTGATTTCAGCCACTCCCAGCGCGCGGGATCGCTGGCGATGTTGACGCCGCCCGTCATGTGCAGGCCGATATCCCAGCCGGATTCGGCCTCGATCTCCCGGTAGAGATTGATGGTGTAGTCCTGCAGCGCCGCCACATTGGGATCGGCGTTGAGCGCATGGAAGCCTGCCGCCGCGTGCCAGGTCGAACCGGCCGTCAGTTCTGCGCGCTCGATCAGCGCCACATCGCTCCAGCCGAACCGCGTCAGGTGATAGAGCACCGAGGCTCCGACCACGCCACCTCCGATGACGACTGCGCGGTAGTGCGACTTCAAGGCTTCCCCTCCACGGTTGGTCCGAAGACTGGAGTATATATCCACTGGACATAAGTGTCCAGTGCCGGCGCGCGCGCATCGTTTTTCGTCGACCGCCGGCATGCACTGCGCGCTGTCACGCAAGCATCATGTTCGCGCCGTAGACCGCGTTTCGGGGAGGCTTGCGCAACATCATCGATGTCGTACCTCTTTCAGTTTTTCGTCCCCCGGCCGCTCCGGCACATCCGTCACAAAGAGGATTATCCATGAAGCACCTGTATCGACCCGCGTCGCTTGGCGTCGCGCTGGCCTTGTTCACCGCCTTGGCGCCGGCGCTCGCCGACAGCACCGCGACCGTCGGCGGCCTCGTCAACAAGTGGCTGGTCGGCGTCGGCCGCATCCCGGCCGCTCAGCGCGACAAGTTCGGCGAGACCTTCGGCTCG
>NZ_RZQA01001155.1:0-1519 GCF_004022915.1 Mesorhizobium sp. M7A.F.Ca.US.006.04.2.1 | reverse complement strand
AGATAAGCTATCGAAGGCTGACAGTCCTAAGTCCGGAAGCGGCGGTAGCGGATCTGACAAAGGGTCAGCGGTTAGCGTCAACGATCACGAGGTCAGCAAATGATCAACGAAGATAGGATAAAGGCGGTAAAATCTTTGATAGGATTGGAGAAACCAATAGATTCATGTATAAATGCCTTAAATACTTTTTCTTGGGATTATGATGGAGATCCTGTTATTTTAAATCGAACAGATGTTGAGAGCGTTATGAAGAGATTTCTAGATGGAAATTTGAGCAAAACTGATCTAGAAGCATGGGCAGACGCAATAGAACTTCGAGACGATATAGCATTTTATGGATCAGATGCCAATTGGATAAAGATGGTTATTACAACCCTATCGACACCGCCGCTATATGGTCCGATCACAAGAGAGAGTGTCGAGCAACTTCTCGGATTGCAGTGACAGTGTCCTTTTACCATCTTCGCCCGGCCGTCATTGTGTGTAAATTGATCACATGGCTCGCCTTGCCCGCATTATCGTTCCCGGGCTGCCACACCATGTGAAGCAACGAGGTGACGGGTAAAAGCTCAAAACCCCGCCTGATCGCGAAACAGCTCCGCATTGTCCAGCTTCGAAACGTCGATCACCGCTTGCGTGCGGCTGTAGACATTGAGCTTGCGCAGAATCTCCGAGACGTGCGCCTTCACCGTGGGAATTACGGTGACAGTGCACCTTTTGCCCCGTTTGCTCGAATTACGGTGACAGTGCACTTTTTACCCTATTCGCCGGCATCGCCGCGTATAAACTGACCGCATGGCCCGCCTCGCCCGCATTGTCGTTCCCGGTCTGCCGCACCACGTAACGCAGCGTGGCAACGGGCGCGCCAAGGTGTTTTTCACGTCCGAAGACTACGCGCTCTACAAGGACCTGCTGGTCGAGTATTGCCGTGCCGCCGATGTCGGCATCTGGGCGTGGTGCCTGATGCCGAACCATGTGCACCTGATCCTGACGCCGGCTGACCCGGATGGCCTGCGTCGTGCGCTTGCCAAGGTGCACCGTGCCTATGCCGGGGTCATCCACCGCGGCAAAAGAAAACCGGGCATTTCTGGCAAGGCCGCTTCGGAGCGGTGGCGATGGACGAGGATCATCTCCTGTCGGCGGTACGTTATGTCGGGCTGAATCCCGTGCGCGCCGGACTGGCAAAGCAGGCGGCGGATTGGCCCTGGTCAAGCGCTCGGGCACATCTGACAGGTGAACCCGATGACGTCACGGATTTGCGGCCGATGAAGGACCGGTTGCCGTCGTCGGCCGGACTGTTCGATCGAGACGGACATCGCGGCGTTCGACGCCTTGCGCAAGGCCGAGGGCATCGGCCGGCCGGTGGGCAGCGAGGCATTTCTGGACCGGATTTTCGGGCAAACCGGAAAGGCCGTGAAACTGCGGAAGCGAGGCAGGCGGCCAAAGGAAAATGGTGTACCGTCACCGTAATTCTTGAGCGCGGCGCCTGATGGGTTACCCTCCCCTTGATGGGGAGGGT
>NZ_RZQA01001154.1:0-1519 GCF_004022915.1 Mesorhizobium sp. M7A.F.Ca.US.006.04.2.1 | reverse complement strand
GGTGGCGATCGGCGACGGCGCCGCCACCTACACATTCGCCGGCGTCAACAGCGCCGCCAGCAAGGCTGCGCAGAGCGGCCCGACCTACCTGCTCACCAGCGATGGCGCCGGCAATCTCGCCACATCGCGCATCGACATCGGTCAGATCGCCGGGCTGGACAACCGTGTCAGCACGCTCGAAAATGGTTTTAGCGACCTCAACGGCCGCATCGATTGAGGGCACTGCCATGGCGCTCGCCATGGCCGGCGGCAGCCTGCCGGCCGACAAGAATTTCGCCGTCTCGATCAATTGGGGCACGTTCGAGGGCCAGAATGCCTTTGCCGGCACCGCCCATGCCCGGCTCACCGACAACCTCTTCATCAATGGCGGCGTCGGCGTCGGCGCCAGCGATCACACGGTCGGCGGCCGCGCTGGCCTGATGCTGGCGTGGTAGGCGGCCGATGTGCATTCAGGAGTTTCGCCGGCAAACCGGGCGAAAGGCCGTTATTTGACGGCATTGTGCCGTCCGTTCGCCGACAACCGTCGGGGCGCCGCGGCTCGGATCGATTCCAGGGAAAGGGCAACATCATGGAACGTTTGATCGGGCTGACGATGGTGACCGCCACGATCACGCTGGCCCTGGCGGCGGCGGCGGCGGCGCAGGCGGTCTGCGGCGTCGCCGCGACGGATGCGGGCCCGTTTACCAGCGGCGGCGGCGCGACGGCGACGGGCGCCGGCTCGCTCGCTTGCGGTCCCCGAGCTGTAGCCGTCAACGGAGGAACTTCGATCGGCGAGGGCGCGGGGGGCAGCAGTCAAGCAGACAACCGGGACAACGCCGCCATTGGCGGGGTCGCTGGCATATTCGTGGACGGCGACAGCAACACCGCCAGCGGTACTTTCTCCGGCCAGTTCGTGACCGGCAGCAACAACACCGCTAGTGGCGCAAGCGCAGGCAACAACGTAACCGGCGACAGGAACACCGCCACCGGTTTTACCGCCGGCAGCGGCGTGAAAGGTCAAAACAACACTGCCAACGGCGTCAACGCAGGCACAGATGCGACCGGCGACGGAAACGCTGCTGTTGGCGCCGGCGCCGGCGCCACCGTGACCGGTGACAACAACACCGCAAGCGGCAACTTTGCTGGCCGCGGCGTAGAAGGTGACAACAACATCGCCAACGGTGCCTCCGCCGGCAATATCGTAGAGGGCGACAACAATGTCGCCAGCGGCACCCGTGCAGGTCAATTTCTGGCCGGCAACGACAACATTGCCATCGGCCAGAATGCCGGCAGCGGGACTTTGGGCAACATCCTAACGGTCAACAATTCGATCGCCCTGGGCGCCGACAGCCTCGCCGGCCAGGACAATGCCGTCGCCATCGGCGCCGGTGTCACCACCACGCGGGCCGGCCAGGTGGCGATCGGCGACGGCGCCGCCACCTACACATTCGCCGGCGTCAACAGCGCCGCCAGCAAGGCTGCCCAGAGCGGCCCGACCTACCTGCTCACCAGCGACGGCGCCGGCAATCTCGCCACATCG
>NZ_RZQA01001153.1:0-1524 GCF_004022915.1 Mesorhizobium sp. M7A.F.Ca.US.006.04.2.1 | reverse complement strand
TGGATACGGTGCGCCGGCGCCGCGACGAGATCGAGGCCATCGTGAAAACGCTGGTGCCGGACGCGGAAATCTTCGGAACCGGTGCGCCAAGGCTTGCCAATACGGCATTCTTCGCTATTGCGGGCGTCAAAGCCGAAACCGCGCAGATCGCCTTCGACCTGGCCGGCGTAGCGCTGTCGGCCGGCTCTGCCTGTTCGTCCGGCAAGGTCGGACCGAGCCATGTGCTGAAAGCCATGGGATACGGTGACAGCCTTGGCGCCTTGCGCGTGTCGATCGGTCCGGCGACGGGCGCGGAAGACATCGAGTTGTTTCGCGTTGCGCTGACGGGAATCGCCGCGCGTCGGGCGGACAGAGAAAAGGCCGCGTAAGCGGGTGGGAGCATCGGACCGAAAAGCGCGTAGCGGTTTTCGGGAAAATCCGATGCTTGACGAAAATGATTTGGGCCATTCGGCCTGGTAGAGCCGTGCGTTTCATGTTGGCCGGGTGAATTTCCGGTCGAAGCGCACTATATGAAACTTACGCTGCCGCAAGCGCCTTTTTGGGGTTCGTTTTGGCGGTGCCATAGTTTGAAAACTGTCGGGCCTTGACCCCGGCGTGGATGGAGAACGCATATGCCTGCTGTGCAGGACACGATCGATCGGGTCCGAAAGATCGACGTCGACCAATACAAATATGGATTCCAGACCGAAATCGCGATGGATAAGGCCCCCAAAGGCCTCAGCGAAGACATTATCCGTTTCATTTCGGCCAAGAAGGATGAACCGTCCTGGATGCTGGAATGGCGTCTGGAAGCCTATCGCCGTTGGCTGACGCTTGACGAGCCGACCTGGGCGCGCGTCCACTATCCCAAGATCGATTTCCAGGACATCTACTTCTACGCGGCGCCCAAGAGCACGCCCGGCCCGACCTCGCTCAGCGATGTCGATCCCGAACTCTTGAAGGTCTACGAGAAGCTCGGTATTCCGCTGCGCGAGCAGGAAATCCTCGCCGGCGTGCAGAAGACCGACGCCTCGGAACTCGAGGAAGTCAGCGACAATGTCTACAAATCGGGCCGCGTCGCCGTCGACGCCGTGTTCGATTCCGTTTCCGTCGTCACCACCTTCAAGAAGGAGCTGGCGCAGGCCGGCGTCATCTTCTGCTCGATCTCGGAAGCCATCCGCGAGCATCCCGAACTGGTGAAGAAGTATCTCGGCTCGGTTGTGCCGACCTCCGATAATTATTACGCCACGCTGAATTCGGCCGTGTTCACCGACGGCTCGTTCGTCTTCGTGCCCAAGGGCGTGCGCTGCCCGATGGAGCTGTCGACCTATTTCCGCATGAACGAGAAGAACACCGGCCAGTTCGAGCGCACGCTGATCATCGCCGAGGAGGGGGCTTACGTCTCCTATCTCGAAGGCTGCACGGCGCCGCAGCGCGATGAGAACCAGCTGCATGCCGCCGTCGTCGAACTGGTGGCGCTCGACGATGCCGAGATCAAATATTCGACGGTGCAGAACTGGTATCCCGGAGACGCCGAGGGCAAGG
>NZ_RZQA01001152.1:0-1525 GCF_004022915.1 Mesorhizobium sp. M7A.F.Ca.US.006.04.2.1 | reverse complement strand
ACCGCCCGCTCCAGCAAGTGCTCGTAGAGGCCCACTCCGATCAGTTTCATATGCCCAGCCTGATCTTCGCCGAAGAGATCGCCGGCGCCGCGCAGGTCGAGGTCCCTTTGACTGATTGCCAGGCCGGAGCCAAGCCGATCGAGCGCAAGCATTGTCGAAAGCCGGGCCCTGGTGCCGTCGGCCAGCTCAACGCCAGGTTCCGTCAGAAGAAACGCAGCCGCTTGCATCGCTCCTCTACCGACCCGACCCCGTAGCTGGTGCAACTGCGCCAGACCGAACCGGTCCGGGCGCCAGACAATGATGGTGTTGGCTCGAGGCACATCGAGCCCACTCTCGATGATGTCGGTGCTCAACAAAATGTCGCCATCACCGTCAGCGAATCCGACCATGACTTCGTCCAGCTGCCTCCCTTTCATTTCACCGTGCGCCGTCATGACGCCGAGTTCCGGCACCAGCCTGTTCAGCTGGTCAGAGACCGGGCCAATGTCCTCGATGCGAGGAACCACGAAGAAACTCTGTCCACCCCTGTGAAATTCACGCAAGAGGGCCGCGCGCACCGATGCTGGATCGAACGCTGCCAGGATCGTGCGGACGGGACGTCTTTTGGCGGGCGGAGAGTTTAGAACGCTGACATCCTGGATGCCCGACAGCGCCGATTGCAGCGTCCGCGGTATCGGCGTGGCGCTCATGCTCAGCGTGTGAAGGCAGGGCGCCATGTTCCGCAGGGCCAGCTTCAACTTGACGCCGAACCGGTGCTCCTCGTCAATCACCAGCAGTCCAAGATTGGCGAAAGTGACGCTCCTGGACGACAAGGCCTGAGTACCCACGACGATCGTAACCTGGCCGCTCCGCAGGCCCTCCTTTGCCGCTTTTGCCTTTGCTGCCCCGACCATCCTTGACAGGTGGGCGACCTGCAGGCCCGTTCCTGCGAAACGGCGGCTGAACGTCTCATAGTGCTGTCGTGCCAACACGGTTGTCGGCGCTATGACCGCAACCTGTTTCCCGCAGAGGGCGGCGGCGGCGCAAGCACGCAAAGCCACCTCTGTCTTGCCGAAGCCAACATCACCGCAGACGAGCCGGTTCATTGTTCTCCCCGAGGAAAGGTCGTCGAGCACAGCGCGGATGGCGGCGGCCTGGTCAGGAGTCTCGGTATAGGGAAATTTCGCCGCAAAACGGGCCAAGTCCGCGCGGGAGGGCTTGATGATCTCGGCGGGCTGGCTGGACCTCATCTCGGCAAGGCCCACCAGGCGCTTGGCCAGCCTGTCGATCTCGCGCAACGCAGCCTCGCGTCGCTTGGGCCAGCCCTCGCCGTTGAGGCGATCGAGCGACACTGCCTCCGGTTCCGAGCCGTAGCGCCATATTTTCCCAAAGTCGTCGACCGGAACCAGCAAGGAAGCCCCGCCATGATATTCCAGCCTGACAACATCCTGGTGCTGACCAGCCAAGTTGACCTGTTCGACCGCCGCGAGCACGCCCAGGCCATGGTCTTCATGGACGACGACGTCGCCGATGCGCAACTCGGGTT
>NZ_RZQA01001151.1:0-1526 GCF_004022915.1 Mesorhizobium sp. M7A.F.Ca.US.006.04.2.1 | reverse complement strand
CGCTAGAGCATCGGGGCCGGTCCCTGGCTCAATCCGTTCCCGTCCCTCCTCTCTTGCCTTCATGTCGCGTTTCGTCCAGAAGCTGACGCAAACGCCGCGAAACCGAAGGTTTTGCCGTTTGACATGCGGCTTCCGGCTCTGGCCGACGCGCCGTAGCTGGAAAGAGCGGAACAATGTCTGCGATCGAAGCCGGCGCTCGCGCGCCGGAAAATCTTTGGCGTCAGGAAATCAGGGCGACGCTGGCGCTCGCCTGGCCGATGGTGCTGACCAATCTCGGCCAGACCGCGATGACGGCCACCGACGTCATGATGATGGGCCGGCTGGGGCCGGATACGCTGGCCAGTGGCGCGCTTGGCGCCAACCTCTATTTCATGCCGCTGATCTTCGGCCTCGGCCTGATGCTGGCGACATCGCCGATGATCGCCACCGAGCTTGGCCGCCGCCGCTATTCGGTGCGCGACCTGCGCCGCACCGTGCGCCAGGGCCTGTGGCTGGCGATCCTGATCTCGATTCCGATCTGGCTCGTGCTTTGGCACGGCGAAGGCATTCTGCTGGCCATGGGCCAGGAACCGGCACTGGCGCATCAGGCCGGCATCTATCTGCGCTGGCTCGAATGGGCGGTGCTGCCCTTCTACTTCTATATCGTGCTGCGCTCGTTTATCTCGGCGCTGGAGCGGCCGGGCTGGGCGCTGGTCATCGTCTTTGTTGCCGTCGCCTGCAATGCCTTCTTCAACTGGGTGTTCATGTTCGGCAATCTCGGCGTGCCGTCGATGGGCATTGCCGGGTCGGGCCTTGCCACCTCGCTGTCCTCAACGCTGATGTTCATCGGCCTGGCTGCCGTGGTGATACTGGAGAAGAAGTTCCGCCGTTATCGTCTGTTCGGACGGTTCTGGCGATCGGACTGGCCACGCTTCAAGGGCCTGTTGCGGCTCGGCCTGCCGATTGCCGGCATTCTCGCCTTCGAGGTGACTATCTTCAATGCGGCCGCCCTGCTGATGGGCCTGATCGACGCGGATTCGCTGGCCGCGCACGCGATCGCCATCCAGATCGCCTCGATCTCCTTCATGGTGCCGCTTGGCCTCAACCAGGCGGTGACGGTGCGCGTCGGCCTTGCGCATGGCGCCGGCAATCCGCAAGGCGTGTCGCGCGCCGGCTGGACCGCCTTCGTCATCGGCGTTTCCTTCATGGCGCTGATGGGGCTGGTGATGATCCTGTGGCCGCATCCGCTGATCAGCGCCTTCATCGATCTGAGCAATCCGGCCAATGCCAGGGTGATCGAACTTGCCGTGTCGTTCCTGGTCTTCGCGGCGCTGTTCCAGGTCTTCGACGGCGCCCAGGCGGTGGCCGCCGGCATGCTGCGCGGCCTGCACGACACCAAGGTGCCGATGATCTATGCCGCGATCGGCTATTGGGGCGTCGGCCTGCCGCTTGGGGTGCTGCTCGCCTTCCATTTCGGCCTGCATGGCGTCGGCATCTGGATCGGCCTGTCGACGGGGCTGGCCGTGGTGGCCGCGCTGCTGCTGGCG
>NZ_RZQA01001150.1:0-1527 GCF_004022915.1 Mesorhizobium sp. M7A.F.Ca.US.006.04.2.1 | reverse complement strand
GACCTGCCCTTCGTGCTCTGGGATGAAAGGCTATCGACGGTCGCGGCCGAAAGGACGCTGATCGAGATGGATTTCTCGCGCCGCAAGCGCGCCGGTAAGATCGATTCGGCGGCAGCCGCGTTTATTCTGCAGGGAGTTTTGGACCGGCTTCAGTCGCTCCACGCATCCGCTCGAACGGAACCGGACCCGCCCAGCGCTGTCTGACCCAGCCGGCGATTTCGCGGCGACGGCGGAATGCCCAAAGCGCCATCAGCAGCAACCCGTCGAAGACGCACGTCTTCGCCACCATGCCGGGGATGATCGCCGGATCGATGCCGAGCATCTGACCGTAGAGCTGGAAGAAGAAGTCGTGCATCTGGCGGCTGAGCATCGCGTAGCCGAAATTGATGTCATTGGCCGACAGATAGAACCAGCCCCAGAAAATCGCCATCGGCGCCGCCCAGAATCCGAAGATGTAGCGCATCAGCGGCCTCCCCTGGGATTGGAGCCGGTTTTGGACACCGTTCGGCCTGATATGAGTGAAAGCAGCGAATTGTGGGCTGCGGCTTTTGCCATGCCGTGCGCGACGGCATGGATCTCGCCTTCGCCCGAAGCCGCTGCCGCAACCACGGACCGCCGTTCGGCAAGCATGGCGACATAGGATGCCAGAAGTGCTGCCAGCTGCACGGCAACAGCCATGAACAGCCCGTTTATGCCTTGCGCAGCACCCCCGATGACGATCAGCGACAACACGCCGGACGCGCAGATGAAGGCGATGCGGGCAACGCTGTCGGCGTCCGGGCTGGTCGCGTCGTTGACCAGGGCTTCGACAAAGGCCCAGAAAAACAGAACCGCGACGACCAGCAATGCGGTGGCAAGCGGCGCCACGACAACGAAATTGTCGAGGTTGACGAAGCGGGTACCCTCGATTGTGGCACCGATCACGCCGAGCGCCGCCGCCACACCACGGTTTCCGTCGATGCAGATGAGCGCAAGCAGGGCGAAAACAATCGTCCAGTGCAAGGTCAGAAAAGAGGTCAGTACCTGTCGCATCGGTGTTCCTGCTTCGCAAAGCAGGAGACGGCCAATCTGAACCATTGCCTGCTTGCGCCGGGACAGTGGGCCTTGCCGCTCGCCATCGCAACGGAAACCATTTGTTAAGGTTAACGGAAATTAGCCATATGCGAGAGGATACGGACCAACGCCTCAAAACTGTGGATGGCGCCGGTTTTTGCGATGCTCGCGGCTCAGTTCACCGGCGGATAGAGCGTGTCGATGATCATGCGTGCATCGTGGCGCGAATCGATCATGCCATAGGTGTTGCGCCATTGGCCGGCCAATCGCGTCTCGACGAAAGCGTCGGCGATCCGCCCTGCCCCCAGACGGCGCAATTCTGCCGCCGCAGCCGACAGAGCCAGCTGCTCGGTGAGCAGCCGAGCCGAACCTTCGTCGGTTGTAGCGACCTGCATCGCCGCCTTCAGCACGCCGATCGTGCCGCGTCCGCCGGCGCCGAGATCGCGGTCGATGCCGGCCAGCACATCCTCGAAC
>NZ_RZQA01000114.1:0-10576 GCF_004022915.1 Mesorhizobium sp. M7A.F.Ca.US.006.04.2.1 | reverse complement strand
GTCTCTGAGACAGCGCATGCAAAGACGCACATATGCACGCGCGACGCCCGCCAACAGAATTTTCATTTCGGGCTGCGCACGCAGCGGGACGACGCTGACACAGCGGCTGATGAGGTGTTTCGAGGACATTTTCGTCCATCCGCCCGAAGCGCGATACGCAATGCTGGACATGTTGGACCGGCCGGAATCGAACCTCGTCGTCAAGCGCGATGCGCGCGGTTTTGCGCATCTGGCGAAGCTACCGACCTCCATCGGCTTGATCTATTGCGCGCGCCATCCATTCGACACGCTGACAAGTTCGCATCCGCAAACACGCAACCAGCGTCGGTTCCACGTCACGCCGCAACGCTGGCTGACCGAATACGACGCGCTGATCCGGCTGAAGAAGGCACAACCGCACCGGCAGATCCTTTTCGTCCGCTACGAAGACATGATCGGCGCGCCCGATGCGCAGCAGGACAGAATCGCGCAGTCATTCGGACTGACACCGCGCATTCGTTTCAGCGAGGACCCGGACAATCCGATCCGGGTGGCTTCGTTGAGAAAATGGGAACGGAATGAAGAATTCAGGACCTATCTCGGCGGCCTGCCCCCGGCATTTCTCGCCCGCGTCCAGCGTTTCTGCGCCGAGTTCGGCTATGACATGCCAATAAGCACGCCGACCGTGGACGCGCGGTGATGCAGGCACCGGCGGCCCTCGCGACAGAAGAGCTGGATCCCAAGCGGCGCGTGCTGAAGGACGTGTTCGGCTTCGATGATTTTCGCCCCGGGCAGGCCGATGTCATGGACGCGTTGCTGGCCGGGCGTCATGTGCTGGCTGTCATGCCGACTGGTGCCGGCAAATCGCTCTGCTACCAGGTGCCGGCGCTTGTCCTGGGCGGGCTCACCATTGTCGTTTCGCCGCTGGTGGCGCTGATGCAGGATCAGGTCGCCGCCTTGCGGCTTGCCGGCGTGGCCGCCGATACGATCAATTCCTCGATCGACCGCGATGCCAATATTGCCGCATGGCGTCGCGTCGCCTCGGGCCAGACGCGCCTGCTCTATCTCGCGCCGGAGCGGTTGATGACCGAACGGATGCTCGAGGCGCTGGCCAGGCTCGATATCAGCCTGATCGCCGTCGACGAGGCGCATTGTATCTCGCAATGGGGGCCGGCGTTCCGGCGCGAATACGAGGACCTGTCGCGTCTGCGCGGCATCTTTCCCAGCGTGCCGATCATCGCGCTGACGGCAACGGCGGACGAAGGCACGCGCACCGACATCGAATCCCGGCTGTTTGCCGAGCGCGTCGAGACCCTGGTGCTGGGCTTCGACAGGCCGAACATCAAGCTTGCCATTGAGGCCAAGCAGGACAGCAAGCGGCAATTGCTGCGCTTCGTCGAGCGCCATCCCGGCCGCAGCGGCATCGTCTATTGCCTGTCGCGCAAGAAGACGGAGGAGATGGCGGCCTTCCTCGAGAAGAACGGTGTCACCGCGCTCGCCTATCATGCCGGCATGAGCAAGGAGGCGCGTGACGCCAACCAGAACAGCTTCATGACCTTGTCCGGCGTCGTCATGGTGGCGACCATCGCCTTCGGCATGGGCATCGACAAGCCTGACGTCGCCTATGTCTTCCACACCGACATGCCGGGCAGCCTGGAGGCCTACTACCAGGAGATAGGCCGCGCCGGCCGCGATGGGCGGGACGCCGAGGCGCATATGCTGTTCGGCCTGGGCGATATCCGCATGCGCAGGATGTTCATCGACGACGAGGATGCGCCGCCCGAGCACAAGAGGCGCTCGCATGGCCGGCTCGACACGCTGATCGGCTATTGCGAGACGGCGCAGTGCCGCCGCCAGGTGCTGCTCGGCTATTTCGGCGAGGAAGCGCAGCCTTGCGGCAATTGCGACACCTGCCTCGACCAGGCACCGCGCGCCGATGGCGGAGCCGAGGGTCGGATCATCCTGACGGCGATCGCCCAGAGCGGTGAGCGTTTCGGTGCCGGCCATATCATCGACATCCTGCTCGGCCATGAAACCGAGAAGGTGCTTGCCAGGAACCACCAGAGGCTCACGAGTTTCGGCAGTGGTCTGGCGCACAAGAAGGATTTCTGGCTGTCGCTGATCCGGCAACTCGTCGCCGGCGGGTTCCTGATGCCGGATCCGGCCGGTCATGGCGGCCTCGCCATCGCCGAAAAGGGTCATGCGCTTGGCCGTGGCGAGGTGCCGTTCCATTATCGTGTCGAGGTACGCAGCCGCGCCTTGCGCGGCAAGATGCGCTCCTGGCAGGATCTCGGGCAGTCGGCTGTGGACACCGGGCTACTGGCCGCGCTCAAATCCTTGCGCCTGCGGCTCGCCAAGGAGCGCCAGGTGCCGGCCTATGTGGTGTTCTCCGATCGCACGCTGATCGACATGGCCGAGCGCCGCCCGCACGACCTCGACGCCTTCGCCGAAGTGAATGGGGTTGGGGCGGCAAAGCTCAAGGAATTCGGCCAGGTTTTTCTGAGTGCGATTGCCGAGCACCGGTCGGGTGAGGCGGCCTGAGGTCAGATCAGCGACTGGTCACGCGCCGTGAAGCAGAGGGATCTTCGGAGAAGGCATCCGTTCCGAAACCTCCTGTGCCGCCGCCGCCCATTCCTCCACCGCCCATGCCCCCCCAGGGACCGATTAGTTCAACGTTTTCTGGCCGGCCGGTCGACAGATCAGGCCCAGACCGAGGCGTGCATCGACTTCATGGCCGAGCATCTGCAACCGCAATAGATGCCGCTGTCCGCTTGCAGGCACCTATCCACTGCAAGCGTCGCGGGCGACCCGCCGGGCGTCAGTCGCGCGATGTGGACAGTCCCGCGAGAAGCGGAGCGTGGGCGGCGAGCCTGCGGGATACGAACTCAGTGAAGAGCCGCACGCGCTTCGTCTTGCGTGTCTCCCCATGTGTGAGAAGCCAGAGCGTTCCGTACAGGTGCAGGTCGGTGCCCGGCACCCTCACCAGCAGGGGGTCGGCATCTCCGACGAAGCACGGCAGTGTCGTGATCCCGAGACCTTGCCGTACGGCAACGATCTGCGCCTCGGCGTCCGTGATCCTGAATGGAACTCCCGTGGTGCCAACCTCACCCGCGCTGGCCCACTCTGGAATTCCATGAACGCTTATGACGATCCACCGGATGGGATCAGGTGCGCCCGCACGCCACGCGGCCAGGCGGTCGCGGGACATGTAGACGCCGCCAAACACCTCCGCTCCCTTCAGGCCGTGAAGATTGAGCGGCAGGGTTTTGCGGTCGTAGACGACGCGGATCGCCACGTCGGCCTCTCGGTTGGTCAGATTTGCCAGTTCGCCGGACGACAGGATTTCCATCTCGATGTCTGGATGCACGTACGCGAAATCGGCGAAGTCCGGCATGAGCAGGTGCGTCGCGAGGGGCGGTGCCAGCGTCACCCGCAGAAGTCCGCGTACGCTCTGGTCGCGCCCGAAGACGCGCGTCTCCAGCTGGTGCGACGACGCTTCCATCTGGTTCGCGAGCTCGAGGACCTCCTCGCCCGCAGCGGTCAGGCGGTAGCCCGAAGGCAGCTTTTCGAACATTTGCGCCCCGAGGCGTTCCTCAAGCTGTGCGATGCGTCGCAGCACGGTCGAGTGATTCACCCCGAGCTGCGCGCCGGCAGCCCGCACCGAGCCTCCGCGTGCGACGGCTAGAAAGTAGCGAACGTCATCCCAGTCGATCATGGTGCAATCCGGCACCGCGCGGTGCGCCTTCCAAAGCCCGTATCTAACACATCCTACAGCAGTAGGGACGGGATATCGTGGCTTGTGTCGACAAGGGCGACGCTATTCCGAACGGCGGACACGGATCGTCGCGGGCTGGCGTCAATCCTGAAAGCGGATCGATTCTGCACCACCGATGTGCGCGCTTCCGCACTCACCGCGCGACCCCGGCGGGCCCATCTAGAGGTTCTCGGGGCGTCCCCGAACGACCAAAGACAGAGCCTGGAAGGATTAAGTCATGGGAAAACTGGACGGTAAGGTTGCGGTTATAACGGGTGGTGCCACCGGCATCGGCCTCGCCGCTGCAAAGCGCTTCATCGAGGAGGGCGCCTTCGTCTTCATCTTCGGCCGCCGGCAGGAAGCGCTAGACGCCGCTGTGGCCGAGCTCGGGCCCAATGCCCGCGCGGTGAAGGGCTCGGTCTCGGATGAGGCCGACCTTGATCGGCTCTACGCGGCGGTGAAGGCCGAGCGCGGAAGCCTCGACATCATCTTCGCCAACGCCGGGGTGGGAAGCCTGCTTCCGCTCGGCAAGCTCACCGCCGAGCACATTGACGAAACCTTCAACACCAATGTGAAGGGTACGATCTTCACGGTCCAGAAGGCGCTGCCGCTGATGGGCGAGGGCGGTTCGATTATCCTGACCGGATCGAGCGCCGGCACCACGGGCGCGCCCGCATTCAGCGTCTATAGCGCGAGCAAGGCGGCCGTGCGCAACCTCGCGCGGACCTGGGCGGAAGACCTGAAAGGCACCGGCATCCGGGTAAACGTGCTGTCGCCCGGGCCGACGGCGACCGAACTCGCGAAGGCAGCGATAGGCGAGGAGGGCTTGAAGGTCTTCGCCTCGATGAATCCGCTTCAGCGTATGGCCGATCCAGCGGAGATCGGGGCGGCGGCTGCGTTTCTCGCGTCGCCCGACAGCAGCTTCATGACTGCCAGCGAGGTCGCCGTCGACGGGGGCTTGGCGCAAATCTGACCCGCTACGCCCCGCCGTTCATTCCATTCGATATCCCGAGCCCGCAGGGCCTGGTAAACTGAAGGAGAGTATACATGAGCTACGCAATTATCGGCTTCGGCAAGATCGGCCAGGCTCTTGCCAAGGCATTTGCCCGCAAGGGCCTCGAAGTGTCCGTGGCAACCACGCGCGACCCGGAAAGCTTTGCATCCGACGCGGCCGCGATCGGACCCACGATCATCCCGAAAACACTGGCGGACGCCGTCAAGGCGGACATCATCTTTTTGGCTGTCCGCTTTGAATCGCACCCGGATGTCGCGAAGGCGCTGCCAAGCTGGGAAGGCAAGACGATCATCGACGCGACGAACGTGTTTCCAGTCCCCGAAGAGCTGGACGGTCTGCCGTCCTCCGCCTTCGTCGCGAAGGCGTTCACCGGCGCCAAGCTCGTCAAAGGCTTCAATCACCTGATTGCGGCCACCCTGGCTGCCGATCCGATCGTCGAGGGCGGGCACCGGGTCGTCTTTCTATCGAGCGACGACGAGGACGCGATCGCTCCCGTGGCGGCCTTGGCCAGACAACTCGGGTTCGCACCGGTCAAGCTGGGGAAGCTCAACGAGGGCGGCACGCTGGTGCACGCACGCGGCCGCACTTGGGGCCAGCTGATCTTCCAGGACCTGTTCAAGAAGGAGCAGTAACGGATTTATCGTGCGCCGACAGAGTGGCAGGCGTTCGATGCCGGCCACATCGTCGGCAACGAGCCAAGCGCGCGAAGTGACATGCTTGAAAGCTTACATCTGCCTGGGATCCTTCGGCCGACATGTGCCTGCCACCCAGGAATCGTAGTTGCAAAAGCTGATGTCCCAGCCGGCATCGCATCTTTTGGGAGTTGCCTCACGGCCGCTCGCGCGGATGGGGCCGAAGCCACCCCAACTGCCATCCGAGCCTTTGTAATTTCCCATGACGCGACAATTGCAGTTGTTTACGACGACGTTGCCGTCCATCGACACGCATGCCGATGCAACAGTGGCAAGGCTGAAGAAAGCTGCGATGGCGAGAGAGGCTTTGCGCATCGTGGTCTCCTAACTGGGTTCGGCGAACCAACCGTTACGAGATCGTGGGCCGGGCCTCTTCCCCATTTGGGCTAAACCGGCTGGTAAATTCACGGCGGCATGGCTGCGCTTGCGGACAGAAGCGATGTGCGGAGATGCCGAATGGGCCTGCCCATCGCCGAAGCTTTACGGCCTCCGCGAAGGCCAGAGTGTCCCGGCTCGAGCGGCTCTATCGCCGCCTCTCTACCAGATCCGCAAGATTTGCCGGAGGTTAACGGTAGACAATGAGCGGCCGCAACTGTGTCTCTTTCCGGCCATTTTCTTCAGTCCTGGTTCGGCCCAAAGGCCATATGTCAGGGGGATCACTTTTCAGGGGCAGGCCAGTTCCGCTCGACGGGCAGTGAGAGGCGGAATGTCGACCCGTTGACGTCGCTGGCGGCCAGTATGAGACCGCCGCCATGCTGCCGGGCGATCTCGCGTGAAATGTAGAGCCCTAAACCGGAGCCGTTTACCAGTTGGCCCGCGGCGCGATAGTACCTCATGAATATGAACTCGTGGTCGTCGGGCGCTACGCCAGAGCCCTGATCCGCCACGTGTACAAACGCCACGCCCTGCTCAGTCGACAGCCGGATCGTCACAGAGCTGGTCACCGATGAGTATTTCAGGGCGTTCTGGATCAGATTTTGTATCACAATCTCCAGCAGGTTGCGGTCACCTTTCACAATCACTTCATCGCCGTGAGTGAAGCTAACACGTCCGGCCGCAGCATCATCCAACCCCGCTTCGGCGGCGCGCAAAACCTCATTCAGGTCGAACATCTTGATCCTGGGAAGAGTTTCGTGCCCGCCATTGAGCCGGTCGAAGGCTAGGACGTTTTCAATCAGCGATGACATCCTTTTGACGGTCTGGCGGATCCTTGTGGTGCGCAACTTGATATTGTCGGCGCTTTCACCTGCAGAAGATGACAGATTGTCGGCGGCGGCAGAGATGACGGCCAACGGGCCGCGAAACTCATGAGATACCAAGGCCACAAAGTCCCGCTGCTGAGCCAGAGCATCGTTGGCGGTGTCCAGAGCCTGCCTGAGCTTGAGTTCAAGCAGGTGACGTCGATCCACTTCCACCATGAGCGAGGTGTTTCTTTCCCCAAGCTCAGCGGTCCTTTCGCGCACCTTGATAGTCAGCTCCTGCTCGGCCAAGCGCGACACTGCGATGACGCGGTCCTTTTCCTCGCTCAAGCTGCGCTCGGCAAGCCGCGTTCTCTTCGCGACGGCCGCGCTGAGCAACGCCAGGTGAATCACGGTCCCGCCGGCCAAGAATCTGGACAAAGAGCCATCCAGTTGGAACGGGTTGGCCCCAGTATACATCATCTGCATCACCAGCATGACAGAGATTACGCTCAAAAATGCAATCGCCGACAGCAGATATTGATACCGTCGCCGCACAATGAGCAGATAGAGCACCAGCAGCGAAATGAAGATGAGAGACAGCTGCTGCAGTCGCGATACGAAAAACCCGACGTCGCCGTAGCGTCCCACAATCGCAAAAGCCAAGGCGATGCCATTGAGCAGTACAACGCCCTGGGAGATGCGCCACGCCCAGATCAATTGGCGGTGAAAATCAAACAGTCTAGATAAAAATAATATCAGCACTATACTGTATAAGCAAACGATAATACCCCAAATGAGGTGTATGGTTTTCGGCTCTAGAGACCTCAGAATTTCGGATGCGTATCCCATGTGGAAGAGACTTATTAGGCCAGACTCTATGATAACCGCGATGTATAGAAGATATAAAGAATCCCGGAGCCATACGGCATACAGAAAATTGGTGAAGATCATGACGAAAATCGCGCCAACCACCATGCCCATGACCCAATCGTCGGATCGGCGATACTCTTCATAGCCTTGACTCTGCCAAAGGTTCAGCGAAGTCGTGATCGAGGTCGACGATTGGAGTCGGATGTAATAATCGGTTCGGGTGGACGGCACGGAAATTGGGAAGACGGCCGGATATGCGTCGGCGTCTGCTCCATCCCCTAGGTTGAGTCGGTCAGGGGGCAAGACCGAATAACCTCCCGCCCCGTCAGAGACATACAGCGTGATGTGTTCGATCAAGGGCCGTTCTACCTGCAGCAGCCATTGCCTTGGAGCCGTGGAGGCAGACAGGGAGAACCGGGCCCAGATTGCGCCCTTTTGATAGCCCTGCGTGAGCATCGAAGGGATGGGTTCGAACTGGATGTTGGAGCGCTTGGAAACGATATCATTGAACGTGAGCGCGCCGGTGGGATCATGAAAGATTGCGAGGTGACCGCTGAGTGAAACCGGAGCCTTGAGGCCGTCCGTCGGTTTCAGCGGAAGCGCCCATAACGTTTGCGGCACAAGACACACAAACAATATAGACAATGCGGCGAATAAATGAAATCGAATGGTATCAGATTGCTGCATGGGGTCCGTAGATGATCGGAGAAGGCTACAAGCATGGCGATGTCGTGATCTCCCCCCTTGTTTATCTTGTCGATGACGACAGGGATTTCCGCGAGGAGATGGTCTTCGGACTATCCAGATTGGGCCTGAACGTACATGGATTCCACAATGCTGCCGCCCTCTACCGAGCCTGTGCCGCCAAGCCGGCTGAAATCGTCATTCTCGACATTGGCCTGGAGGGCGAAGACGGCCTTTCCATAGCTACCCATTTGCGGGCCTTACAATCGGTCGGGATCGTCATGGCGACGGCCCGGAGTTCCATCGACGACCGGCTCAATGGTCTTGAAGCGGGCGCTGACGCTTACCTCGTCAAACCCATTGATGTTCGGGAGCTTGCTGCCACGGTGATGGCGGTCAATGAACGTCTCAACAGGCGCCGCGCCCCTTCGTGGTCTCCGGCCCCACGATGGGCCCTGGAGGAAGGCGGCTGGGTGCTTACCGACGGCATGGGCCATCGCCTTCGCTTGACCACCTCGGAACGGCATTTTTTGGAACGCTTGTTCAGTGAGCGTGGCAAGACCGTCGATCGCCGCGCGCTCGTCGAAGCCATGGGCGCAGACATCTATGACTTCAACTATGCCCACCTGGACACCATCGTGAGCCGGCTGCGTCGAAGAGCCAAGAAATCCGACATGCTTCTCCCCTTGCACGCAATTCGCGGGTCAGGCTTCGCCTTCCCCGATTAGAATGATCGTGCCGACCCTGTCCAGAGAGAAGATTGCCGATCTCATCAATTTGGAAGATGACAGGGAAGGAATTCGAGAAGCATCCTCAAGCGACTGACAGTAAGTGTAAGGATATGACAGTTACTGCGATTGTGAATAATCGCGAGATTAATTACTTCAAGGAAAGGGTTGGATAAATCCGCATTCGTTAGATGGCTCGCATTCTATGCATAATCGAACAGGAATGTATCGTGCGCATGGCGAGGTAGATAACGAGGGCGGCGGTGCGCAGAAGGGGTGCGGGATGCGGCAGCATAAGAGAATTTTATTTGCCAGTTGTTCTATTCTAACGTTCGCATCCATCTATGTCGCGATTACCCCCGCGCTAGCCGGGGCGCCAAGCAACGAACAACTCTATCAGATGATTTTGGACCTGCAGCGAAATCAGAAGCAGATGGCGCGCAAACTTGAGGCCGCCTACGCCGAGACTGCTCAGGTTAAAGAAGAATTGGCCACCCTCAGGGGTTCGGTGGCCCAGAGTCGCGAGATGGCTGCGCTATCCTCGGTTGAGAGGCGCATGTACCTGTCAAATCCGCAATCCGACACTCGTGCCGTTGCCGCGCCCAATGTGCGTGTCGGATTCGGCGCGGGAACCAACGGTCACGACCCGTATGCCTTTACCGACGGTTCCGTGGCGCTCCCGCTCGGTGAAAAATACGGCTTCCAGGTCGATGCGATTGGTGGCGTGACGCCAAACAGTAACTTCACAGGTGCCGCCGCGCATCTGTTCCGCCGTGATCCGAAAGTTGGGGCGCTGGGTCTGTATGGAAGCTACCTTCACGGCGGAGGTGGTTACGATGATGGTGGAGTTCTTGAAAACGGTTATGTCGAAGGCAAGCTCGGCGTTGAAGGCCAGTACTATCTGGGCCGGGTCACGCTTGAGGGACTTGCCGGTATAGAATGGAACTCACTTGAAGAGGACGTCAGCCCGTTCGCCGAAGGCAGGGTCGGGTACTATCCTACGGATAACTTCAAGGTTAATGGCGGCCTGCGTCATCGCGACGCCTTTGGTGGTAGAACGCAACTTGTTGGCGGCGCCGAGTACCTGACCGAGTTCGGAAGCGGGATAGCGACTTCTATCTACAGTGATTTCAGCTTCGATCTGACGAACAGCGACGTCTCCTCAAGCGGCGATTTTTCTGCGATGGCCGGTTTGAGATTCCACTTCGGCACCAATGGCGATCGAAGCGCCCCGAAGACAGTCTTCTGCAAGGATCCGGACCAGAATTTCGAGTGCGCGGTCACAGATGGTCAGAACGATTATTATGCCGACAAGCCAGGTCGTTCCTTGATTCAGCGTGATCGTGGCGACTTCCTTCCATCGCACATCGTAAAAGACGTTGGCAACTTGCCGACGCCTTCCACCAATGTTTGGGGACAGCCGGGGGCGCCTGGCGCACCCGGCGAGGCTGGTACGCCTGGAGTGCCCGGCGCGTCTGGACCTCCCGGCGCGCCCGGCGCGGAGGGACCTGGCGGACCTGCTGGGCCTGTCGGACTGCCCGGATCGGACGGGACACCTGGAGCGCCCGGCGATACCGGCGCGTCTGGACCTCCCGGCGCGCCCGGCGCGGAGGGACCTGGCGGACCTGCTGGGCCTGTCGGACTGCCCGGATCGGACGGGACACCTGGAGCGC